>NZ_JAMQUU010000078.1:0-36984 GCF_025594975.1 Turicibacter sp. T129
ATTATCTCCTACTCGATTTATATTTTTACTCCAAAAAGCACAGATATCAGGCATTTAATGATAAAAGATAAAGGAGGAGGCCCAATATTCTTCGGAAATCTTTCATGATGGGCCATCTTTTTATTGGAATGCTCCGGCTAAATGGGCCGGTTCTATTAATCATGCATCAATGCACGATTAATCCCATGTGCTTCGCATTCCGTTTAGATGTCCCACACTTTTATTTCGATACTTTTGCAAAATGAATAAAGGTATTTTCTCGTACAAGAATCTCCTGATGATTATAATTATTTTTATAAATTAAGTAATGAAAAGATGTATGGATAGAGTAGAGATATACTAAAAAATGCTCAATATGTTTATGAATTATTTTTTAAAATAAAATAATAGGTTAATGGTTCTAAGGAACACAGGCGTCAGGCATTTAATAAGAGAATATAAAGGGTGTGGGCCATCTTTTTATTGGAATGCTCTGGCTAAATGAGCCGGTTCTATTAATCATGCATCAATGCACGATTAATCCCATGTGCTTCGCATTCCGTTTAGATGTCCCACACTTTTATTTCGATACTTTGGCAAACTATCACTTTATATTTTGAATATGAAAAAAGCTGTATCTTATAGATACAGCTAATCTAGATTTAAAGGTTATTTTTTTCCGCCGTTGCGGATGACGTTGACGTCGCATTTTGCGTGTTTTACGATATCAAGTGAGACGCTTCCGAGTAAGAATCGGTCAAAGCCTGATTTGTTACTTGCTCCACAAACGATTAAATCAGCTTCATAACCTGGAGCGATCACTTCAGCAATCGCAAGCCCTGGTGATGAACTGTATGTTTGGACGATTTCAACCTCTTTGATTCCTGCTTTTTGAGCCTCTTCTTTATATTTTTCTAATTCCTCATCCATATAGCTTGAGAAATCTTGTTTGAAAATGTAAGTCGTTGATAACATCCCCGATGGATCAATCGGTGTGTAAATAATGGTGTTCTTTTTAATATGACAAAGTGTTAATTTTGCATTGAATGCTACCGCAGTTTCAACAGCAGATTTAAAGGCTAGTCTAGACTTGGCACTATCATCAACGGCAACTAAAATGTTTTGATACATAATAGGCTCCTCCCCTTTTGGTAACTTTTTCTATCTATTTTTATTATACACAAACTTCAAATGAAGCGCTACCAAGTTTCACCTTTATTTGGTATATTATTATTATATAAAAAAAAGGAAACTTTATGCTTCCTTTTCCTCGTTTGTATTCATTTCGAGGACGGCAGTAAATAGAAGAATAAGTATCGCAAAGATGATTTCGCCACCTGTTGAGAGAGAGACTCCCTTGAAGTACTCGTCAACAAAGTGAGTAATAAGTAGCGTCATAAAAAAATCTAAGATATAACGAAAAAGTAATCTTTTTTTACTTGTCCATGAAAAGAGGGTGGCAAACCCATCGACAGCCATTCTTCCTATATACTCAGCTAATAAATCAAAGATGGTAATCATAGCGATAAAGAAAAGAATATTCCAACGACTATGATACTGAATCCCACTAATCCATAACATCGCAATTAGTGGAATGGTAATTATTAAAATCAATAAGGTACTCCCAATACTATAAAGAGCCACCTTTAGTACGCGATCTGACATAAAATCTCTCCTACAATAAAAAAGGTAACACCGTGAGATGTTACCTTTTATTATATCATAGTTTAATAATTTTAACTTCACCAGGTTGTAGGTGAACACGTAAATTACGATTACCATCAAATTCATGAACTTCACGTTGCCATTCATGAGTTGAGAATAATAAAGAACCTGTACACCAAGTATTCCCTGATTGAGTACGTAAATCCTCTAAATGAACTGTCACATCAATTGGAGAATACATATCAGTGCTTGCTACAATGATGAAAACATTGTTATTGTAGTGACCGCGCTTTCCTTCCTCAATGTATCCAAATCCAATCGCAGGGTCACTTAAGTAATCAAATCCAAGCGATACAAAGTTTTCAAGTTTCGTAAAAGTACTTAAGTGATCTTTGCGGATTTTTGAAACAGCTTCTAGTGTATCTGGTAACTCCCAGCGCATATGATTCAGATAATGGATAGCGAATTTATCAAAGAGTGCAAGCTTTCCAAAGTAACGATCGTTGTGCGGTAACACATATTGCTCATAGTTACGGCAATCAAGACCTGTATTCATCGGTTGAATTTCATAAACTTCTTGTCCAGAGTTAATGAATGGAACTCCATTTGGCATGAACATGTTCATAACGGTTAACATTTTAGATAACGTACGTCCGCCTTCACGTGCAGCTAAGCGAGGGGTATCATGAGTTTCTCCTCCAGCAAACACAGGACATGGTAAGTGACGTGAATCATACATGAATTTGTGTGTACGATGCTCATACGTACGAGGTTCTTGGAAGAATCCATAACCGATAATCATGTTATATCCGTTATCGCGTGATACTTTTGCATTTTCATCTTGTAGCTCCTCAGCGATGAAGCAGAAGTCTGGATCGTTCGTACGTGCATTGGCAATGATACGATGGATGAGTTCAGACGGAAGAGCATGTCCCATATCGATACGAGCCCCATCAATTCCATAATTTTGTTGATAGAATGGAATAATGTTAGATAAAGTTGCCCATAATCCTTCGTTAATGATATTTCCTTTATATAAATTTGATTTAATTGTATCAAATAAGATATAAGGTGGTAACTCTTGTCCGCCTAAGTATTTTTGGCTTTCCACCGGATGGTCCATATACATACGGAAGAACGTGACATCTGTCCATGGTGGTTGCACATCATTAATATGATCTGAGAAGGCTGGTGCAACAGTTAAACCGAATTCACGGCTAACTAAATCTAAAATAGAAGCCCCTGGTGTTTGGCGATATTCTTCTACCACGCGCTCCCATTTTTCAGGATCAATGATGTTTGGTGCATATGAGAATTTATGAATATGATTCCATACTGCTTGTGATGAATACACATAAGGTAAATATTCTGGTTTCGGTGATAAGGTACTTCCGAGTCCTGGAACATATGGTGGATAATACTCGTGGAATGTATCGGTATATACCCAATAGAACCAATCCGGATGTTCTAAAATTAAATCACTTTCAACTGAATTTGTTCTAGGGATGATGTCAATCATCACTTTCATATCTAAAATATGACAAGCTTCAACAAATGCTTGGAATTCTTCCTCAACAGTTAACTCTGAACCTGTCATGTTATCTTTTAAGCTAGGATCGATTTCAAAGAAGTTGCAAACTCCATAAGGTGATCCTAATTCACCTTTTTTATCTTTTAATGAAAATTTTGAAATTGGGAGCATATAAACTGTATCGACTCCCATTTTCTTTAGTAATGGAAGTAATGCTAATGATTTTACGAATGTCCCTGTTTCATTTAAATCGTATAAGTTATGGTTCTCTAAATCTCCACTTCGGTCATGGTCCCAAGCTGTCGATGTTCGAACCATCATTGAATAAACCACTGAATCTTTAATCCAGTCTCCCCCTAAATAGCCTGGTTTAGCTTCATATGATTGCTTGATTTGACTTAGCGATTGATTATAGTTAACGTCGTCTTTAGCCTGAGGCAAAATGTAGGATTGGATCACTTCACTATAGAAGTTGTATGGATTAACGATGAGTTCCCCCCAACTAGTACGCACCATTTCCTCTCCTTGATAGTTCCATGCATTCCATAAATCAGGAATGGCATAGTTATAGACGTCGTTTTTATGATCATGTTTTTTTAGAACATGTAGTAGTTTTTGTAATTTGCTTCCCCTCACTATTTATTCCTCCTTTTCCATAAATACACAATCATTATAACATCTACATTTGTAAAAAAGTAGAAAACTAAGGGGAATAGGGAAAGGTTGTAATCGGTTACGTCTGTCGAAAAGAAGAGGTTTCTGTAAGAATGAATGACATTTCAGTCAAATGATGATTGAACGCTGGAACCTTGGTCTACACTATAGAGGTATCGATTGAGAGGTGAAAACATGTTCTATCCAGCCTTAATGACAGCTTTTTATAAATCGTATCAACCTAAGACGAAATCATTTTTAAGTTTATATGAACAACATGCGCAACAAATTACCGATCCGAAATTAAAGAAAGAAGCGTTAGCGAGTCTTTCAAAAAAAGCTTTTCATTGCTATGGAGCATCTTTTTATGCAGCCTTAGTAAGTGAAGAGTATCAAGCCGATTATTTAAAATTTATGACGGCTTATCAGACGATGTGTGACTATTTAGATAATTTAGTCGATCAAACAAATGTTATTAATGAAACGAATTTTCGTCGTTTACATCAGTCGTTATTAGATGTCTTTAAACTAACTCCTCATGCCTCAAATTATTATCAGTATCAAACACAGCAACTCGATGGAGGCTATTTGAATATGCTTGTCCGCTTGTGCCAAGAATCATTAAAAAAGATTCCTCACTATTCGCTTTATGCTTCTTGGCTTGGTCGCTTAGCTGGATTGTATGTAGATTTACAAGTTTATAAGCATTTAAAAGTGTCAGAGCGGGAGGTTCGATTAATTCAATTAAGCAGTCAGCAAAAACGATTAGCAGGTGATTTAACTTGGTTTGAGTTTGGGGCAGCCTGTGGTTCAACACTTGGAATTTTTACGATGGTGGCTTATGCGATGAATCAAGACCGTTATCAAATCCAACCTGAGTGTATTTTTCAAGCAATGTTTCCAGCGGTGCAAGAACTTCATATTATGCTTGATTATCTAATTGATTTAGAGGAAGACATCGAAGAGGGAGAACTTAATTTCTTTTCTTATTATCATAACTTTGAAGAGGGAATTTATCGGATTCTTGACGTTTACTACGAGGCCCAACAGCAGATAAGGCTCTTACCGGAGAAAGGATTTCATCAAACGATTAATGATGGACTCTTCGCATTATACTTAGCAGAAGGTGTGAAGAAAAATCCTCAACTTCGTATCGTTCAAAAACAAATCATCAAAAAACTCGGTTTTCGTTCCCGCTTTTTATTCCATCATACGAGAAAGTTTGTAAAGTAATCATGAATGTATAGGTATATGGGGTAGTGGTATTTTCTGAAGTTTTATTTCTTTTATCATTACAAATTAAGGAACAAAAAAAGCTACTGTTAAAGTAGCTTTTTTAATGTAGTTTTTCGATGGCGACAATGAATGGAGCCGTTGGTCGGTTAATGAATTGGTACGTTAAGACTTGAGTTGTTTTAGTATCTAGTGTTTCAAAGCACTGTTCTAAATAGTGGCGTTCCACTTTTCCCTCCTCATGTCCGTGATACACCACTAAAATAATAATTCCATTTTTCTTTAATAAGCTTAAAATGTCAGTGACAGCTTTCCATGTCGTTTCACCATGAGTCGTAATACTTTGATCACTACCAGGAAGGTAACCTAGATTAAAAATCGCCGCGCTAATTGGTTGTTGCACATAATTTAGGACATGTTGATGTCCATCATGAATTAAAGTTACATGGTTAATATCAGCTTCTTTTAACTTAGTTTGCGTACTTTGAATGGCTTCTTCTTGGACATCAAAGCTATAAACATGGCCTGACTTACCAACAATTTCTGCTAAAAATAACGTATCATAACCATTACCAGCTGTTCCATCAATCGCAACATCACCTGGTTTTAAAGCTTTTTCTAATAAATTTTTTGAAAAGGGAAGAACGCGTTCTAATGTCTGTGCCATCTTAGTTTTCCTCCGGTTTTTGATAAAGTCGTCCTTGGTAAGTGTTACGCTCTTTTAAACGATCATCAATTGCATTTAAAACTTCCCATTTTTTTAAACTCCACATCGGTCCAACTAATTCTTCACGAACGGCATCACCTGTTAAACGATGGATAACCATTTCAGGGGGTAAGATTTCTAATTGATCAACGACTAAGTCGATATACTCATCTTTCTCCATAAGTGTTAACATCCCTTTGTCTAACATTTTGTGCATTGGTGTTCCTTCAATGACGTGAAGTAAATGAATTTTGATTCCTTGGACATCAAGTCCCGCTACAGCTTTTGCAGTCTCTAACATCATTTCATGTGTTTCACCTGGTAATCCATTGATGATATGAATGATGACATCGATATTTTTCGCGCGAAGTTTGTTAACGCCTTCGACTAATGTTTGATAATCATGTCCGCGGTTAATTAGTTTTCCTGTTTTGTCATGCATCGATTGAAGCCCAAGTTCTACCCATAAATCGACTTCTTTGTTTAATTCACCTAAGTAGTCGACGACATCATCTGGTAAACAGTCAGGACGTGTCCCAATTGAAAGAGCGACAATATTTGGATCACATTCTAAAACGGCTTCATATTTACGTTTTAAGACTTCAAGCGGGGCATGTGTATTTGAGAAGGCTTGGAAATAGGCGATGTATCCTGCTTCAGGCCATTTTTGATGCATCATCTCTTTGACTTGATTAAATTGAGTTTTTAAATTGTCTTCTGGATTTCCAGCAAAGTCACCACTACCTTTGGTACTACAGAACGTACATCCACCGTATTTAACCGTTCCATCAATATTTGGACAAGTAAATCCAGCATTAATCATGACTTTGAAGATTTTTTGGTTATATTTTTCACGTAAATGATAGTTTAATGTATGGTATCGTTTATCAGCATAGCTGTATGGAAACGGATTGTTCATCTATCTATTCCTCCTGTTTTTAGTATGTTCTTTTTATCAAATCAATCACGAATGCATCATTTAAGATAGTCCTTTAAAATGATGAGGATTGTTGTATGTTGTTTGTTTATCGTCTTTTATTTTATCATAGATGTGAATTAGTGGCACGAGATATTGTTTTATGACGTTTTTTTATAAAAAATCTTGTTTTTTGTGAAAGGTTTGATATAATTTTTCTAGAATAAACTTATATGAACCGTGAAGAGGACTAGTAGTAAGTTGGGACTATTGTAGAGAGCGAATGGTTGGTGCAAATTCGTATAGAACACTTATGAACTCACCTCGGAGTTGCAATTGTGAAATTTAAGTAATGATTGCCGTATTCTTGCGTTAAAAGATGAGAGAGGTAAGAGACTACTTTTTTTAGACTCTTGCAACTAAGGTGGTACCGCGTAATTTACGTCCTTAGAATAGAAATATTCTAAGGACTTTTTTTGTTAGTTCAACGATCTGCTTTAGTGGATTAATTCAACTATATGTATAGCGAAGTAGTTGGACTCTTAGCTTTCCCTCCTTTGATGGGAAGAGGGTGTTCTCTTTAACTTTTTGAGTGAGGGATAAAAGATTTTTCTTACCCCATCTTTATTAAAAAGAATAAGATATAGGTTTATGGAATTTAATCCATTATTTTGTATTAATGAATAATTTATATCGATTCGTCACAAATTATTCATAATATTTGGTTTTATTTTAGTGAAGTGTTTACTTCATCATTTAAGAAAAGAAAGCAGTATTTAAATTTTCTTAATGAATAGTAGACTCACCTACAAATTTAAGATTACCCCAGCAGTGGAGGATACCTGCTTCGCAGGCCGGGGGCCCGGAGGTAGAATTATGGCATTTGATCACAAACAGATTGAACAAAAGTGGCAAAATTATTGGCTAGAAAATAAGACATTCAAAACGTCTGAAGATAAGTCAAAACCTAAGTATTATGCATTAGATATGTTCCCTTATCCATCTGGAGCGGGACTTCACGTCGGTCATCCAGAAGGATATACAGCAACTGATATTGTTTCTCGTATGAAACGTATGCAAGGGTACCGTGTCTTACATCCAATGGGATGGGATGCATTCGGTTTACCAGCTGAGCAATATGCATTAAATACAGGAAATGACCCTCGTGAATTTACGGATATTAACATTAATACATTCCGTAAACAAATTCAATCATTAGGATTCTCATATGATTGGGATAAAGAGTTAAATACAACCGATCCAAAATATTATAAATGGACACAATGGATTTTCACCCAATTATATAACATGGGATTAGCTGAAATTAAAGATATTGAAGTTAACTGGTGTGAAGGGTTAGGAACAGTTTTAGCAAATGAGGAAGTTTTAAATGTTGATGGGAAAATGGTCTCTGAACGTGGGGAACATCCTGTAATCAAGAAACCAATGAAACAATGGGTGCTTAAAATTACACATTATGCTGAACGATTACTTGAAGATTTAGAAGGGTTAGACTGGACAGAAAGCATTAAAGATATGCAACGTAACTGGATCGGTAAGAGTGAAGGAGCGTTAATTAACTTTAAAGTTAATGGAACAGAACATTCATTTGATGTGTTTACAACACGTCCTGATACGGTATTCGGTGTAACATACGTTGTTTTAGCACCAGAACATCCATTAGTAAATGAAATTACAACGCCTGAATGTAAAGAAGCGGTTGTTGCTTATCAAGAAGCTGCAAAAGCAAAATCTGATTTAGAGCGTACAGAATTAAATAAAGAAAAATCAGGTGTGGCAACAGGAGCTTACGCAATTCATCCAATTACAGGAGCTCAAGTTCCAGTTTGGATCGGAGATTATGTTTTAGCAAGCTACGGAACAGGAGCTGTTATGGCAGTGCCTGCACACGATGAGCGTGACTACGAATTCGCTAAGAAATATGACTTAACAATTAAGCAAGTCATTGAAGGGGATATCACAGAAGGTGCCTTCACTGGAGATGATGCTCACATCGAATCAGACTTCATTAATGGAATGAACAATGCAGATGCTAAAGCTGCTGTTATTGAATGGTTAGAAGCAAACGGTGCTGGATCTCGTAAAGTTAACTATAAACTACGTGACTGGTTATTCTCTCGTCAACGTTATTGGGGAGAACCATTCCCAGTGATTATGTGGGAAGATGGAACAATGTCTGTTTTAGAAGCCGATCAATTACCACTTGAATTACCAGTGATGGATAACATCAAACCATCTGGAACAGGTGAATCTCCACTTGCTAATGCAAAAGAATGGTTAGAAGTTGTACGTGAAGATGGAGTAAAAGGTCGTCGTGAAACAAATACAATGCCACAATGGGCTGGAAGCTGCTGGTACTACATTGGCTATATCTTAAAACAAGGTGAAGACTATGTTGGATTAAATACAGAAGAAGCCAAACAATTATTAAAAGAATGGTTACCAGTTGATTTATACATCGGTGGAGCAGAGCATGCTGTATTACACTTATTATACGCTCGCTTCTGGCATAAAGTATTATTCGATTTAGGAATTGTTGAAACAAAAGAACCATTCCAACGTTTATTCAACCAAGGAATGATCTTAGGTGAAAACAATGAGAAAATGTCAAAATCTAAAGGAAACGTTGTAAATCCAGATGATATCGTTGAATCTCATGGAGCAGATACATTACGTTTATACGAAATGTTCATGGGACCACTTGATGCAGCTATCGCTTGGTCAACTGAAGGATTAGATGGAAGCCGTCGTTTCTTAGATCGTGTGTGGCGTTTATTCGTGACTCCAGAGCACACATTAGCTGAAAAAGTAGTCGCTGAAAACGATGGAAAATTAGATAAAGTTTATCATGAAACAGTGAAGAAAGTAACTGAGGATTATGAAAAATTAAGCTTCAATACTGCGATCGCTCAAATGATGATCTTCATCAATGAATCATATAAAGCAACAAGCATTCCACGTGAATATGCAGAAGGATTTGTTAAATTATTAAATCCAATCGCTCCGCATATGACAGAAGAAATCTGGTCGGTGCTTGGACATGAAGGAACTGTTTCATATGAAGCATGGCCAACATATGATGAAGCAAAATTAGTATCGGATACCATTACAATCATTGCCCAAGTTAACGGTAAGTTACGTGCCCGTATCGAGGTAGCTGCTAATATTTCAAAAGAAGACATGTTAGAAACAGCGATGGCACATGAAAATGTTCAAAACTTCGTTGCTGGAAAAGAAATTGTAAAAACAATTGCTGTTCCAGGAAAATTAGTTAACATCGTTGTTAAATAATTAGAATAACTATTAAAAGCCCTCTAATCCCACCACTGATTAGAGGGTTTTTTGTTTATTGAAATAAATAAGCGTTAGAAATTATTTAACAGGCATAATCCAAACAATCTCTTTGATACGGATAAAAAATGTATTTCCGTTACTTTCCAAAATTACATGATCAGGTTTAGCGCCAATGAGTTTTCCTTCAATACTTCCTGTACTCATTTGAATTTTTAAAGTTGCTCCGATAACAGAAAATAACGTTTCATAAACAAATAAGTCATAGTAACCTTCTAACTGAACTTCTCCTAAACTTGTCATCAATGATGGCATTTTTGCTTGTGTAGTAGTTGTAGCATTTTGTCTATATGGATATTCATAATTAGATGAATAATAATACATCCCTATCACCTCAGTTAAAACTCATTACAGGATAATATATTTTTGTTTGTCATAAGTGTTCATTTAAAAAGCATTCTCAGTTTTTTGAGAATGCTTTGTGTATAAACGAAAATCACCTGCTCTGAGGGGGCTAGCGTGGTAATAAAATGTATGTAAATTTAAAAAGTAAATTATTATTGAAAGATGTATAAAAGGGTGCGGGTATATCTAATGAGATAAAATTTAAACTAAATTATATCGAAAATTAAGATTAAAAGGATAGGTTACTTAAGAGATAGTATATATCGAGAAGAATTTATTTTTTAGAAGAAAAAATAAATGAGAGATAAATAAGTTTAAGATTGATAGAAAATGATGATCTTCATCAATGAATCATATAAAGTCACAAGTATTCCATGTGAATATGCAGAAGCGTTCGTTAAATTATTAAATCCAATCGCTCCTCATATGACAGAAGAAATTTGATCAATGCTTGGACATGAAGGAACTGTTTCTTATGAAGCATGGCCAACATACGATGAAGCAAAATTAGTATCGGATACCATTACAATCATCGCAAAAGTTAACGGTAAGTTACGTGCTCGTATCGATGTGCGTGCAGGCAGCTCAAAAGAAGACATGTTAGAAATAGCAATGGCACATGAAAACGTTCAAAACTTCATTTCTGGAAAAGAAATTGTAAAAACAATCGCCGTTCCAGTAAAATTAGTCAACATCGTTGTTAAATAATTATTAAATATACATGAAAACTCATGGTTTAAACCATGAGTTTTTTGTATAAATTCCTTTTTATTTGAATATAAATGAAGTAAAGTAAGTCTTTTTGAATTTTTTAGAATATTGTACAATATTTCAACATATATTGTGATGGAAAAGTGTTAAGATGAACAAAAGGGGGATTTATGAATGAAAAGGTGGATTGTTTTAGGGGAAAATTCGACAAAAATGTACCGATTAACTAATTGAATGCATCAAAAGACAGGATTAGAAATAATAAATGGCGATGAAATTATTGAGCATGACAATCGTGAGCAAGCAATAGAGGCTCTATTAAATAATAATGAATGGGTAGTTAGAACAACCTATAATCGGGCACTAACTTTAATGGGGGATGAGGCCAATGGAGTTGTCTTTGTAGATTTTCCGTTATGGAAAAATATTTTAGATGCCATACTGCATTTTAATTTTAAAAGGGTTAAAAAAGCTTTCTACTATAAACGTGTAAAACGTCCATGGGTTCTGAAGAAATTAGATCAGTTTGGAGTAGAAAAACAAGTGATTATTATAAAAAATAGACGTACAATGAGACGCTTTGTTAAAAATTTAACAGTCCCGAATTAAAAGGTCATAAGCTAGTTAAAGCTCATGACCTTTTTCATTATTTATTTTTTAGGTGTTAAGATGTATTCGTGGATGTAGTGAGCAACGCCGCTTTCTTTGTTTGATTTTGTTGTGGTGTTCGCTACTGCTTTTAGTTTATCGATGGCATTATCCATGGCGACACCGACTCCAGCATAGGTTAACATTTCGATATCATTATCTCCGTCACCGAAGGCGATGATATCTTTTTGTTCAATGTTGAAATATTTGGCCAATTTTTCAATCGCTGTTGCTTTATTTGTATTTGATTTAAACACTTCGATAATGTTGACATTATCGCCATCCCATTTGCGGCATGTCACGATGTCACCGTAGTTTTCACGTAAGAAACTCATGACTTTTTCTGGGTATCCCTCTTTAGCTTCTAATAAGAATCCGTTTGGATGTTCGTCTAATGTTTCTTTAAATGGTCCGTATTTCACTGATGTACATGTTTCAATATGGAACCAATCACGAATAGTATCTCCTTGATGTAAGACATATAAGTGATCTTTGTATTCACAAAAGGCATTGACGATATAATCTTTTAATTCTGAATCGAATAAAGTTAAAACAACCTCTGTTGGGATTTGAGCCACAATATCCTCAAAGGTTTCGTCTTCTGGATGATGTATATAAGCTCCATTAAAGTTAATAATAGGTGTATCAAGACCTAACTCTTTGTAGAAGTGTAACGATGCACGTGCTGGGCGGCCTGTTGCAATCACAACGATATGTCCTGCTTCTTTTGCAGCAATTAAAGCTTCTTTTGTATTTGGGTCAAGTGTTTCCCAATTTTGTAATGCAGTTCCATCTAAGTCTGTTACGATTAGTTTCTTTGTTTCCATTAAAACACCTCCGGATAAATATGATAACACAGATAGCGAACAAGTTAAATGAACTTATACAAGATGTGGTAAATTTGTGCAACGTGATTAGTCTTGGCTATTTACAAAATAATAAACACTTACATTTTGGAATTATTAGCACTCTTATTGACTGAGTGCTAAAACAAGAGTATAATGATAGTATCATCATAGATGATGAAGAAATGGAGTGAGAATCATGAATATTAATAAAATGACTGAAAAGCTACAACAGGGCTTAGTAAATGCACAGTCTCTTGCAACTTCATTACATCACCAAGAGATTGATACCCCGCATTTATTAATGTCCTTATTACAAGACCATGACGGATTAGCCGCTCGTGTTTTTACAAAGGCAGGCTATCCGATTCAAGAGATATTACAAGAATTAAAACAAATTTTAGATAAAAAGCCAGCTGTTACTGGAGCAACAGGTGATCCATACGTTTCAGCAGATTTAAATCGTGCTTTATTAAAAGCAGATGATTATGCTCGAGCTTGGAAAGATGATTATTTATCAGTGGAGCACGTCTTGCTTGCGATGCTCGAATCAAAAGATTATCAAATGAAGCAATTAATAAAAAAACATCAGATTAATGAAAAGCACTTAAAAGAAATTATTTCACAGATAAGGGGGAATTCACGCGTGATGACACAAAACCCAGAAGCAACTTATGAAGTCTTAGAAAAATACGGACGTGACTTAGTAGAAGATGTAAAATCAGGAAAAATTGATCCGGTTATTGGTCGCGATGAAGAGATTCGTCGTGCGATTCGTATTTTATCTCGTAAAACAAAAAATAACCCGGTGTTAATTGGTGAGCCTGGGGTTGGTAAAACTGCTATCGTTGAAGGGTTAGCTTGGCGTATTGTTCGACAAGATGTGCCTGAAAGTTTAAAAGATAAAGTGATTTTTGAATTAGACTTAGCCGCTTTAGTTGCCGGTGCTAAATATCGTGGTGAGTTTGAAGAGCGTTTAAAAGCGGTATTGAATGAAGTTAAAAATAGTGATGGACGTATTATTTTATTCATTGACGAAATTCATACCATCGTTGGAGCAGGACGTACAGATGGTGCAATGGATGCAGGGAACTTATTAAAACCATTATTAGCTCGTGGTGAATTACACTGCATTGGTGCTACAACATTAAAAGAATATCGTGAGTACATTGAAAAAGATCCTGCCTTAGAGCGACGTTTCCAAAAAGTTCAAGTTAATGAACCAACAGTCGAAGATACCGTTTCAATCTTACGTGGATTGAAAGATCGCTTTGAAGTACACCATCGTGTTAGTATTTCAGACCGTGCGATTGTAGCAGCTGCGACATTATCTGATCGATATATTACGGATCGTTTTTTACCAGATAAAGCCATCGATTTAATTGATGAAGCGTGCGCAACGATTCGTACTGAAATCGACTCGTTACCAGAAGAGGTGGATCGCATTAGTCGTCGTGTGACTCAGCTTGAGATTGAAGAGGCGGCTCTTAAAAAAGAAAAAGATGAGAATAGTAAACAACGTCTAGAGGCGTTACAAAAAGAATTAGCGAACTTAAAAGATGAATTAAATGTTTTAAAATTACAGTGGGAAAAAGAAAAACAAGCGATTCATGGTGTGGCGGATCTAAAAAAAGAATTAGAAGGGGCACGTCGTGCATTAGAAGATGCCCAAGCACGTGGCGAATATGAAAAAGCAGCCGAATTACAATATGGAAAAATCCCAAGCTTAGAAAAACAAATTGCTGAAGTTGAAGCGATGCAACACGATGAAGCAGGGAAAGAAAATCGATTACTTCGTGAAAATGTCACAGAAGAAGAAATTGCTGAAATTATTTCGCGTTGGACAGGGATTCCAATTGCGAAACTCGTTCAAGGTGAACGTGAAAAATTATTAAATTTAAAAGAAGAATTAAAACGTCGTGTTATGGGACAAGATGATGCCATTGATTTAGTCGGTGATGCCATTATTCGTGCACGTGCTGGAATTAAAGATCCACATCGTCCAATCGGTTCATTCTTATTCTTAGGGCCAACTGGGGTTGGTAAAACCGAAATTGCTAAAGCATTGGCGGAATTCTTATTCGATAGTGAAGAACATATTGTTCGTATTGATATGAGTGAGTATATGGAGAAACATGCGGTCTCTCGTTTAGTTGGAGCGCCTCCAGGTTATGTGGGATATGAAGAAGGTGGACAGTTAACAGAAGCCATCCGTCGTAAACCATACTCAATCGTATTATTAGATGAAATTGAAAAAGCTCATCCAGACGTATTCAATATTTTATTACAAATTTTAGATGATGGACGTATTACAGATTCACAAGGTCGTACAGTAGACTTTAAAAATACCATCATCATTATGACCTCAAATATTGGTTCACACATTTTACTTGAAAACCCTAACTTTGAAGAAGCTCAGGAACAGGTGTTAGAAGTTTTACGTGATTATTTCAAACCAGAGTTATTAAACCGTATTGATGAGATTATTACGTTTAATCCATTATCAGAATCTATTATTTATCAAATCGTCGATAAATTCATTGCTGGATTAAATGCGCGTTTAGCAGAGCAACGTATTACGGTTCGCTTAACCGATGCAGCTCATGCTTATGTAGCTGAAGCGGGATTTGACTCAGTATATGGAGCGCGTCCATTAAAACGATTCATTCAACGTACAATCGAAACAAAACTTGCACGTGCATTAATTGCAGGAGAAATCGAAATGGATACAACGGTTATTGTTGATGCTGTTGATGGTAATATCGTCTTATCATATGAAAAAAATTAATGAATCATGGCTCATAGAGACTTAAGCTCTATGAGCTTTTTATATGTGAGGAACAAAGAAATACAGAGAGGATGAATGTAAAATAACTTAATAGTGTTTAGTATTTAAGATAATTTTAAGGTAAAGGTGTTAAGATGAGATTAACATGGTTTTTCATTAGACGAACTTTGGTCAGAAAAAGCATTTAGTAGGTTGTGTAAATGATTTTTCTATTCCTATGTGATTGGTGGGAAAGAGTAAAATAGTTAATTAAAATAGGAGGCTGTTATGAAGAAAAATAAATTTAAAAGTGTTTCAAAAGTTACGATTGGAGTCTATGTTCTAGCTGTTCTTATGGGTGGAATAGCTTTATATAATGTGTATACATGCTATGATTATATCGCTTCAATCGTTGAGCAAGGATTTGTTATCTCTGAAAATTTAACAGATGTGATTAATTACTATCTTTCAAATGTAACGCCATATGCTTTTTATACAATTTGTTTAGGGGTGATGGGGTATCTTGTTCAAAAAGTTAGCAATCTTGTTGAACTTCAACAATTAAGTGTCGTAGAAATTGAGGAGATCATAGAAGAATCAGAGAATGCAGATGAAGACTATGAGAATCTTTTAAAAGAAATCCAAACACAATAAGAGACAGAAAAAGTCTGAATGGTACAAGGAGTATGATTCAGACTTTTTTAGTTGGATATATTTTTTGATTGAAGCATTAAGAGATGAAGGAATTATTTCATTATCCGAATGTGATAAGAGTGAAAAAGAATATGTGAGGATTTTTATAAAAGCTAGCGAAATAAATTTATATTATAAAATGGAGATAAAGATAGAGTTCTTAACAGCGTGCTATAGCTGTTTATCATCCATTAAAGTAATCCTGGTTTGTTTGGTGATTGTTTTTATGATTTAGGTGATGTTTAATATCATTTTTTATTAAAGTAAGGTTGTCGATGAGACAACTTTTTTTATGCCTTTAGAAGGGAGTGAGTCATTATTCGAATTTTATAAAATATTTAGGTGTTATATATTTCAAAAAATGTAAATCTGTGTATAATGAGTAATTGATGATAAATTTTTATGAAAGGGGGCGAGAATGATGATTATTTTAGCTCATCAAAATCAATTTAAATTTAACGGGGTGACTATTTCATAAAAATAAACTTTGATGTATCGCTTTAGGGGGAGTTGTGCGAACATGTAATCTTATGCTAAAACAAGATTAATTTTTTTATTAGGATTAGTGGTGTAAGAATGGGAATATTTTTTAGCAACAAAGGAAAGTCAGGTGAATGAAGTGAGTGAATTAAAGAGTATTTATCGTTGGCTTGAAGGACAACGTTTAAAGGTATTGGGCGCATTAGTAGCGACAGCGTGTGGGATTATTTTCTCAACCTTAATTCCATTAGTTAACCAAACCGCGATTGATATGGTCATCAAACAAACGACTGAGGGAGAACAAACGATTATTTCAAAAATTGTTTTATCCGTTTCAACGTTCCAAGGTCAATTGTTGATGTGTGGATTTTTAATTATTCTATTTACAATCATTAATGCTTTATTTAATTTTTTAAAGGCCAGATGGTCAGCAGAGGCATCAGAAGATTTAGCGAAAAGTTTAAAAGATAAAATGTACAATCATATTCAACAGTTATCGTTTATGTATCATAAACGTGCCGAAACTGGGGATTTAATTCAACGTTGTACATCAGATATTGATACGATTCGTTTATTCTTATCGTCTCAATTAGTTGAGATGGGGTATTCAATTTTAATCTTTGTGATTATTTTTACGTTTATGTTAACGTTAAATGTTAAGTTTGCCTTAGTTAGTGTGTGTGTGACACCTATCTTATTTACTTTCTGTTTTATCTTCTTTAAAAAAGTTAAAAGCTCATTTCAAGAGGCAGATGAATCAGAGGCTCGGATGTCTACAATGATTCAAGAAAATTTAACTGGAGTTCGTGTGGTACGTGCCTACTGTAATCAAGAGTTTGAAATTGAGCAATTTGAAAAACGTAATTCTGATTACCGTGTAAAAAGTTATGTGATGACCAAGTTAAACGCACTCTTCTGGTCAAGCTCTGATTTTTTAAGTTTATTTCAAATTGCAATTACCGTGATTTACGGAGCGTATTTATCGATAAACGGGGAAATCACACTAGGGACATTACAAGCGTTCATTTCTTATGAATCGATGATTATTTGGCCTGTTCGCCAATTAGGTCGTATTTTAACTGATTTAGGGAAAACCACCATTTCAGCCAAGCGTATTAATGAAGTATTAAGTGAGCCGATTGAATTTGAACAAGGTTTACAAAAACCTGATATTAAGGGAACCATTGAATTTAACCATGTTGGGTTTGAGTATGAAGATCATGATCGCATTTTAAAAGATATTACGTTTAAAGTGCAACGTGGCCAAACGATTGCCATTATTGGTCGTACGGGTTCAGGAAAAACAACGTTAATGAATTTATTGATGCGTCTTTATGACTATACAGATGGATCGATTAAAATTGATGGCGTGGAACTAAAACACATTGATAAAAAGTGGCTACGCCGTCATATTGGAGCTGTGCTTCAAGAATTATTTTTATACTCGAAAACGATTAAACAAAATATTGCGATTGCTAAAAAAGATGCGGTTGATGAAGAGATTCATAGTGTCGCTCAGTTAGCATCGGTCCATCATGTCATTGAGGAGTTTCAAGAAGGCTATGATACGATTGTCGGTGAGCGTGGTGTAACATTATCCGGTGGACAAAAGCAACGTGTTGGAATTGCCCGAGCGCTTATTAATGAATGTCCAATTTTAATCTTTGATGACTCATTAAGTGCTGTCGATACTGAAACAGATATTGTGATTCGAAAAGCATTAAAAGAACGCTCAAAAGATGTGACAACTTTTATTATTGCTCACCGTGTCAGTACGGTAAAAGATGCTGATCAAATTCTCGTGCTAGATAAGGGTCGTATCATTCAACAAGGAACACATGATGAACTGATTCATCAAGGAGGTCTTTACCAGACATTCTGGGAAATTCAAAATGAAAAAGAGGCTGAAGTTTTAAGTTTAGTTAACCAAGGAAGTGAGGTGTAAAGATGGCAAAAGAATTTGATGAAGTAGAATACACCAAAGCCGACCTTGCAACATGGAAGCAAGTTTTATCTTATATGAAGGGTGAGAGACGTGATGTTATTTTACTTTTTGTCTCTGTCATCACATTAGCCATTTTAGATACGATTTATCCGAAGTTAAATGGGATAGTCATTGATCAATATGTTTTAACAGGAAACCTTGAACAACTCCCACTGTTTGCAGGCATTTATTTAGCCTTTATCGCCTTATTCGGATTTATCGTTTGGGCATTTATCTTACTTTCAGATCGATTACAACTAAGTATTAGTTATCAAATTCGAAAAGACGGATTTAAAAAATTACAGGAATTATCATTCTCTTTTTATGATACGTCATCCGTTGGATGGCTATTATCGCGTTTAACATCTGATACGAATCGGATTGGTGGTATTTTATCATGGGGATTAACTGATGCGATTTGGGGAAGTATGGTCATGTTCTTTGTGACGATTTCAATGTTCATGATGAACTGGAAGCTTGCCTTAATCACCATCGCGGTTTTACCCATCCTGGCGGTCGTAAGCTATTATTTCCAGACGCGCATTTTAAAGCAATATCGTCGCGTACGAAAAATGAACTCTAAAATTACAGGAGCTTTCAATGAAGGGATTACAGGGGCGGTCACGACAAAAACGTTGGTGACAGAAGAAGATAATTTAGAAGAATTCAGTCATTTAACAAGAGAGATGCGTGATGGATCAGTACGTGCGTCTGTTATTAATGCCATTTATTATCCAATCATTGTCGCTTTAGGAAGTGTTGGTGTTGCTTTAATTATTAATGTTGGTGGAATGGATGTTTTTAATGGCGATTTATCTTATGGAGACTTAGTTGTTTTCCTTTCATATGCGACGCTATTTTATGATCCAATTCGCACGATTGCGAATTTATTAACACGTTTCCAAGATGCACAAGCATCAGCTGAACGTGTCATCTCATTAATTAATACAGAATCTGATATTATTGATCGACCAGATGTTATTGAAAAGTATGGTCAAATTGGAAATTTGAAAAAAGAGAATTGGGAACCGATTAAAGGAGACATTGAATTAATCGATGTGGGCTTCCATTATAAGACAGGCGAAAAAGTCATGGAACACATGAACTTGAAAATTGAAGCGGGAAATAGTATTGCCATTGTTGGACCAACAGGTTCAGGGAAAAGTACCATTGTGAATTTAATTTGTCGTTTTTATGAGCCAACAAGTGGACAAATTTTAATTGATGGTGTGGATTATCGTGAGCGTACACAAGAGTGGCTCCATTCTCATCTAGGTTATGTTTTACAAACACCGCAATTATTCAGTGGAACTATTAAAGAGAATATTCGTTATGGAAAACTAGATGCAACCGATGAAGAAATTATAGAAGCTGCGAAGCTAGTGAATGCCCATGAATTTATTACCCACTATCCTGATGGCTATGAGACAGTGATTGGAGAAGGTGGTTCGGGCTTATCAACGGGGCAAAAACAATTAATTTCGTTTGCTCGTGCTTTAATTGCTAACCCAGCTATTTTAATTTTAGATGAAGCAACAGCATCGATTGATATTGAGACGGAGAAATTAATCCAAGATGCAATTCAAGTGTTGTTAAAAGATCGAACGAGCTTTATTATTGCTCACCGTTTATCAACGATTGTAAATGCTAATCAAATTTTATTACTTAAAAATGGTGAGATTGCTGAAAAAGGAACTCATGCTGAGCTAATTGCACAAAAAGGTGATTATTATCAACTTTACATGGGACAATTTGAGAAAATTAAATAAAGGGTTATTTGTATAAGTCACGGTGATTTAAAACAAAAAGTTAAATACTATAAGATAAGAGATGAAAAAAGTTCTGACCGATTAGGTTCAGAACTTTTTTGTTAGATATATAGGAATGATAGAATGAAGGTAAAGGCAAGAATGATGATCGTTGACCATAAAAGCTGATTGATGTCGTCCCATTTTTGACTTTGTTTATATTCATAAAATTCTTCGAATGTATGATAAATTTTTTCGCCTGTTTCTTCATCATAATCGTTATTTCTATCTTTTGTATCTTTGATTGACCAGTATTTAGGCAAGAAAAATAGAACATAGCGTTTTGTTTTTTGCCATGAATATTCAAAGGTATAAAAAGTTCCTTGATCGATAATCCATTTGAAGCCATACACACAGAAGAAAAAAAGTGAGACTAGAAATAGAGTATTGATGAGATTTATAGTTGAGAATCCCTGCCAAAGGAGAAAGAAACAAGATAAGCTTGTCATCCATAATGTTGATTTTAAAAAGATATGATATTTTTGTAACATTTTGCCACCACCTAGGGTTTTTTTACTAATTATACCAGAATTATCATTGGAAATAAATTTTAGCTATGAAAAAATAACTAGTTTTATAATAAATATTTTTATTTAATATAAGATAAACCTCTTATTATAGATATTTTTGGTCGTTTATAACGAAAAAAAATAACTTTACAAAAAAATAACGCTTTCAACCAAAATTTAGGATTTACAAACTATAAACTGGGATATAAAATAGTAACAAGTATCATAAAATGATACAAAAAATTCCAATTATGGAAAGTGTTTTATAAGGGGGACATTATAATGAATAAGAAATTAGTAAGCATTTTTGCTGCTGCTTTCTGTGCATTTGGTCTTGTCGCATGTTCATCAAATGATGCTGGCAATCAACCAAGTGGAGAAAGTCAACAATCTTCGAGTGTTAGTGAGACAAACTCGAATAAAGTATTAAAATTATTACAAACATCTAACATTAAATCATTATTACCTTGGCAAGCAACAGACAACGTATCATTCTTAATGTTAGGAAACATCTTAGAAGGTTTAGTTTTATTTGGAGAAAATGGGGAAATTAAACCAGGTGTTGCAGAATCTTGGGATATTTCAGAAGATGGATTAACATATACATTCCATTTAAATCAAGACGCTAAATGGGTAAAAGCTGATGGAACAGAAGTTGCACCAGTAACAGCTCATGACTTTGTTTATTCTTGGACAAAATTAATTGATCCTCAAAGTGGTGCTGAATATAACTTTATGTTAGAAACAGCTGGTGTTGTTGGGGCAAGTGATGCATTAGGACTAGCATCTAACTTAGTTACTTATAACACAAGTTCAAAAGAGTTAGCTGCTTTAAAAGTTGAAGATTACGAAGATGGTGAAACTGGTACAGCACAAGAGCAATATGAAGAAGCAAAAGCAGATTTAGAGGCAGCTGTTGCATCTGCTGAAGAAGCAATTAAAGCATTAGGATTTGCATCAGTTGAAGAAGCAAATACAAACATGCAAACATTAATTGATCAATTAGGATTCAAAGCAATTGACGATTATACTTTTGAAGTAAAATTAGCAACACCAACGCCATACTTCTTATCATTAATGGCATTCCCTGCATTCTATCCAGTTAATGAAGCATTCGTTAATGAAGTAACAGAAGATAAATTTGGAACAAGTGTTGATACATTCTTATATAATGGTCCATTCTTATTTACTGAGTGGAAGATTTCAAAAAGCTTCTATTTAACAAAAAATGAATTATACTGGGATGCTGAAAATGTAGCATTATCAGGAGTTGACTTCACAGTTATTGAAGATGTCGATAATAATACTCAAGTTAGCTTATATAGAGATGGAACAGTAATGACAGCTGGATTAAGTGGACAAAACGTAGCAACTTACGGATCACGTCCAGATGCGGTTGCAGAAGGTGATGCCGGGGTATTCTACTTAGAAATTAACCAAGGTAACGGAGCAACGACTCCAGAGATGAAATTATTATCAAATGCTAAAGCTCGTAAAGCCATCAATATGGCAATTGATAAATCATTCATCACAGATGAGGTATTAGCTAATGGTTCAACAGTCGCTGATTACTTAGTACCAAAAGATTTCGTATATGGACCTGAAGGAACTAAGTTTGAAGGAAAAGATTTCCGTTCAACTTATCCAGGATTTAATACATATAATGTAGAAGAAGCTAAAAAATTATGGCAAGAAGCAGTAGCTGAAACTGGTGTAACTGGTGCGATTGATCTAGAATTATTAATCCAAACTGGAGATACAGCTATCAAGATGGGATCTGCAATCCAGAATGACTTAAACGAAGCATTCAGTGAGTTTGGTTTAACTGTAACTGTTCAACCAGTTCCATTCCCAGAAAAATTAGCTCGTGTATCTGCTGGAAACTATGAATTAGCATTCTCAGGATGGTCACCAGACTATGCTGATCCAATGACATTCTTAGATATGTTCGTTACAGGTGGAGGACATAACAACTTAGGATACTCAAATGCTGATTACGATCAATTAATTAATGATTCAAAATCTGGAGATTTAGCAACTGATTATGAAGCACGTTGGGAAGCATTAATCAACGCTGAAGAAATTTTATTAGGTCAAGACCAAGCTTTAATTCCTTTATATCAAAAAGGAACTGTAAGCTTACGTTCATTAAACTTAATTAACTACTGGCCACAAGCAGTTGGACCTGACTACTTCTACAAATGGGTAGACATTAAAGAAAACTAAAAAAGAGTTTTTACAAGCATAAGGCTACCTTGGTCTTATGCTTGTTTACCATAAATTATATTTTAGATGAGTATAAATTTTTTATGAAAGAAGTGACCTATCTATGGTCATGAATATTAAGGTTTTAATAAGGACTATGGCATTTAAATAAAACCTAATCATAAAAAATCACACATCTTAGAATTGTCTAAAAAATAGATTTAAAAAATGACAATTTAATTATTAATTTTTTAAATCTATCTTTTATTCAATACAACGAGAAAACATGAATTAAAGAGAAAGAAAATCCGGAAGGGGAGGTTAATGATGTTTAAGTACATTTTAAAGCGTCTTGGCTACATGGCGGTTACGTTATTTTTAGTTTTAACGGTTAACTTTTTATTGCTTCAGTTATTACCAGGAAGCCCATTTGATGGTGAGAAAAAGACGGAAGCTCAAATTGCTATTTTAGAGGAAAAGTATGGGATGAATGATCCGATTCCTGTACAGTATGCTCGATATCTAAAAGGAGTATTCCAAGGGGATTTTGGAACATCATTTAAATTACAAAACCAAGAGGTTACGGATTTAGTTTTAACACGAATCCCTTATACAATTAAACCAGGAGCATTAGCTCTTTTGATTGGGATAATAATCGGGATTACATTAGGAGCTATCGCTGCGATGAAGCGAAACTCGTGGGCAGATCATATGATTACGATTATATCAGTACTCGGAGTTTCGATTCCATCATTCGTATTAGCTGCTTTCTTACAATATTTTATTTGTACAAAATTAGGATGGTTACCAGTTATTTATCAACCAGCTGACGAAATGCGTGGAGTCACGATGTGGGATGAATTTAAATCATTGATTTTGCCAGCTATTTCACTTTCAGTACCAGTCATCGCATCATTAATGCGTTACATGCGTTCAGAATTAATTGAAGTTTTAAATACAGATTATATTTTACTAGCTCGTGCCAAAGGGTTAACAAAAGCACAAGTTATTGTGCATCATGCACTGCGTAATGCATTAATTCCAGTTATTACAGTTGTTGGACCGATGGTTGTTTCAATTATGACTGGAAGTTTAGTGGTTGAAAAATTCTTTGGAGTCCCAGGGTTAAGTAATTTACTATTAAACTCTGTTACGATGAAGGATCAATTCTTAACGTTAGGAATCGCATTCTTCTATGCCTTCTTATATGTTATTGTTATTTTAATTATTGACTTATTATACGGTGTCATCGATCCTCGTATCCGTTTAGCTGGAGGTGGAAAATAATGATTTCAAAAAAATATGATCCAACAAAATTTGAATTAGCTGCAAAACATCAAGGTCAATCCGATGAAATTAAAACAGAAAGTTTAACTTTTTGGCAAGATGCTTGGCGTCGTTTACGTCAAAATAAAGCGGCACTTATTTCAATGTATGCCATTTTAATTTTAGTCGTTTGTTCATTCTTAGCACCAGTCATTGGTCCAAAACACTCAAGTGGGGAAGTGGTTAAATATAATCAAACTCCAGTTTTAATTGATCCAGATACAGGAACAAAAATTGAAAAATCACGCTTAAGTTATTTACCACCACGCGTTCCAGGACTTGAAAAATTAGGTATTTTAAATGGAACAAGTGTTAAAAAAATGACACCGTTTGATTTATTTGTCGGAAATTCATTACCACAAGAGGTAAGTACGTTAAACTCCGCTTTAACAAAAGCTGAATTTGTTGAAGCTTTAGGGATTAAGTATCATCCAAATGATTATGACATTATGGAGTGGTCTGGAAAAGGTGAAAATCTGATGATCACGATTCAATTACGCGGAGCATCATCAACTGAAACAGTACCAGTTACAGATTTAATGAGTAAATATTCGGCATATAGTAACTTAGACTCATTTGAATTAAAATCAACGGAGTTTGATACACAAGGAATTCAGATGATTAAAGTAAATGTTAATGCCTACGTGTTAAAAAATGTTGAACATTTATATTTCTACTTTGGAACAGATGAATTAGGATTCGATGTATGGACACGTTTATGGACAGGAGTTCAAGTATCATTATTAATTGGTCTTTTATCATTAATTGTTGACTTTACACTCGGAATTTTATACGGTTCAATTGCTGGATTCTACGGTGGGACAGCGATTGATAACGTCATGATGCGTATTACGGAAATTTTAGGATCTATTCCAACAACGGTTATCCTGATTATCTTTATTGCTTCTAAAGATGCAGTGCTTTCAGGAATTCAAAATATCTTACATGTTAAATTATCTAACGTCACAGGATCATTTATTATTCTTCTGATGGCCATGAGTTTAACAGGATGGATTTCAGTTGCTCGTGTCGTACGTGCGCAATATTTAAAATTAAAAGATCAAGAATTCGTAATGGCATCAACAACACTTGGTGCAAGTAGTACTCGTATTATTTTCAAACATTTATTCCCAAATATTATTGGGCAATTAGTTGTTATGGCAACGTTCTCAATTCCAGCTGCTATTGCAACAGAAGCGATGTTATCATTCATCGGTTTAGGATTACCAATTCCAATGTCCTCATTAGGGGTATTATTAAGTGATGGAACAAGTAAAATGACATTTTATGCTTACTTATTATTTGTGCCAGCATTCTTTATGGTGTATTTAATGTTAGCGATCAATTTATTTGCAAATGGACTTCGTGATGCGTTAGATCCACGTTTACGCGGGAAGTAAGAAGGGGACGGTGAGAAAATCATGAAGAAAGTATTAGATGTTAATAATCTGAATATCACATTCGATACATTCGCAGGCCCTGTTTCTGCAGTTCGAGGTGTGAGCTTTACGTTACACGAGGGTGAGACATTAGCAATCGTTGGAGAATCAGGATCAGGTAAATCAGTTGCTTCAAAAGCGATTATGGGGATTTTAGCTGAAAATGGTAGAATTACTGACGGTTCAATGACATATACAAAAGAAAACGGAGAAGAAATCGATTTAGCGAAATTATCTGAGCATGAATATCATAAGATTCGTGGAAAAGAAATCGCGATGGTTTTCCAAGATCCAATGACATCTTTAAATCCAACAATGACTATTGGAAAACAAATTATGGAACCGATCATGAAACATCAAGGATGTTCAAAAGCAGAAGCAAAAGCTAAAGCAAAAGAATTAATTACTCTTGTTGGAATTAGTGAAGCAGCAAAACGTATGAAGCAGTATCCTCATCAGTTCTCTGGTGGAATGCGTCAACGTATTGTTATTGCTATTGCCTTAGCATGTAATCCACGTGTATTAATTTGTGATGAGCCAACAACTGCACTTGATGTCACAATCCAAGCTCAAATTTTAGAGTTAATTAAAGATTTACAACAAAAAACAAATGTTGCTGTTATCTTTATTACACACGACTTAGGTGTTGTAGCAAACGTTGCCGATCGCGTTGCTGTTATGTATGCAGGGCGTGTTTGTGAAATCGGAACGAGCAATGAAGTTTTCTATAATTCATGCCACCCTTATACATGGGGATTACTGGCATCAATGCCTGACTTAGATACAAGTGATGAACAGCTTTATGCGATTCCTGGAACCCCTCCTAATCTTTTAACACCACCAAAAGGAGATGCGTTTGCTTTTCGTAGTGAGTATGCTTTAAACATTGATTTTGAAGAACAACCACCAATGTTTAAAGTCAGTGATACACATTATGCGGCAACATGGTTATTGCATGAACAAGCACCAAAAGTAACCCCACCTGCTGCAGTATTACGTCTTCGTGCAAAAGGAGGATACACTCATGAGTAATAACGAACGCGAAGTTTTATTAGAAGTTAAAAATTTAAAACAATATTTCAAAATTGACCATAAACTAACGGTTAAGGCGATTGATGATATTTCATTTAAGATTTATAAAGGAGAAACGTTTGGATTAGTTGGAGAGTCAGGATCAGGTAAATCAACAACTGGACGTAGTATCATTCGTTTATATCAACCAACAGCCGGAGAAGTTATCTTCAAAGGGAAAAACATTGCAAAAAAATTATCGAAAAAAGAAAAAGCAGAAGTTTGTCAACAAATTCAGATGATTTTCCAAGATCCAATGGCGTGTTTAAATCCTCGTATGCGTGTGATTGATATTATTGCTGAAGGAATTGATATTCATAAATTGGCGAAAAATAAAAAAGACCGTGAGGAAAAAGTTTATAAAATTTTAGAAGCTGTTGGTTTAAGTAAAGACCATGCTGGGCGTTATCCTCATGAATTTTCTGGTGGACAACGTCAACGTATTGGGATTGCCCGTGCGTTAATAACAAATCCGGAGTTTATTATTGCCGATGAACCAATTTCTGCGCTTGACGTTTCAATTCAGGCACAGGTGGTTAACTTAATGAATACTCTGAAAAAAGAATTTGGATTAACATACTTATTCATTGCTCATGACTTATCAATGGTTAAATACATTTCAGACCGTATTGGAGTTATGCATTTAGGACGCTTAGTTGAGCTTGGAAGTGCAGACGATATTTATGCGAATGCAATTCACCCATATACTCGTTCATTATTATCCGCTATTCCACTTCCAGATCCAAATTATGAGCGTGATCGTAAACGTATCGTTTATGACAAATCACAAATTGATTATTACGCTGGGGACTGGACAGAAGTAGCACCAGGACACTTCGTTTTAGGAACAAAAGAAGAAATTGAAAACTGGAAACAGTCACGTAAATAAAAAGAAGTTGTAGCCGAATTTTCGGTTGCAACTTCTTTTTTTATTTGACTCTGTTAGTTTAAAAGATAGTTGAGTTTTAGATAAATGTTGATTTCAGTAGAAAGCAACTTAATCGAAAAAGCGACGCACTATAAGATGAAATTTAGACTTTCCTGTTGAATATCAACATGTTCTTAAAACACAGCCTTAACTGAATCAGGTGGACAATCTGGAGTTGTTAAAATTATTTCAACTGGATTGTTAGGAAATGTGGGAGCTGTTTTAACTTTATTAGGAGTGGTAGCTTGTCCGATTACATTAGGAGATGCAGCATTTAGAAGTGTTCAATTCAGGATTGCTGATGCTTTACGTATCAAGCAAGATGCAATCGTTAAACATTCCTTTATTGTTATTCGCTATTTATTGTTTGTATTATTTTAACACAAATCAATTTTATTATTTTATAGAATTGAGTCAGTAAATATCAGAGAGGATAAATGATGACTTTATTGGATTAAGAAGTTTTATAGCCAAGTTTAGACACTGTTTTATTTAATCTTAAAGGAATGAATTAGGTAAAAAGTAAATATAGTTATAAACTGGAGGTTTAAATTAGTTGATGAATTTATGAGCAAACGAGTTGAAATTAGAAATGAAAGTCATCATTAATAGGTTGTATCTAATTAAAGGGTAGTGTACAATATAAAAGATAGATGATGGCTATCGTTATGGAGGGATATGGATGGTTGAAATTTATACATCTCCCAGCTGTTCATCATGCCGTAAAGCGAAAAAATGGTTAGATGAATATGGGATTAAATATATTGAAAAAAACTTATTTGTAACGAAAATTACACGTGAAGATATTAAACAGATTTTAGAAAAAACAGAAAATGGATTTGAAGATATTATCTCAACCCGTTCAAAAGCATTTAAAGAAAATAACTTAGATGCAGATGAGATGACAATCAATGAATTACTTGATTTTATCGTTGAAAATCCAAGTGTTTTACGTCGTCCTATTATCGTCGATAAACATCGTTTACAAGTTGGATATAATGACGAAGAGATTCGCTGTTTCTTACCACGTGAATTACGCAATGTCATCTACTGTAAGAATTGTGATAACTGTAATTGCTCATATGTTAATGCTTTAGAGCGTGCGTTAAGTGACAATTTTATAGAGAATACAAGTAAAAGAAACTAATATATTAATAGTAAGAGAAGTAATCTAGGTTAAAGATTACTTCTTTTTTTATACCAGTCGATCAATAAACAGAGAGTTATAGAGATAAATATTTTAAAAAGAGACAAACATATTTTTAAAATTTGATGAATACATTGTAATAAGTGATCTTTAACATACAAACAGCAACTAAGCAATCTGTACTATGTATAGTTGTTTTTTATTATGTCATAAAAAATTCGAAAAATGGAAGGAGAGAACAAGATGATCAATGTGAATGAAATTTTACATCGCTTAATCGCTGAATTCCAAAGTATTGAGCAAGTGACGGCTATTGCCATGGCAGGATCTAAATTTTCTAATTATCAAGATGATTTATCCGATATTAACATAAATATCTACTACACCGAATTTATTCCTAGTGAGACGAGAAATCAAATTTTAATGAAGTTTTCAGAGTCTATGGAACTGGACTGTCTAGGAGAAGTACAAACCGACCATTGTTTACTTCGGGATTTCCCTATTGAACTTGATTTATGTTATCTAGATATTGAAGAAATTGAAAAACAACTTATTACTGTGATGAATGAAGCGTGTGTTACTCGCTATAATTCAACGCGTATTGCTTATTTTGTTCATTACTCAAACATTGTATTTGATCGTCATGAACAATTATCGACATTGAAACAAAAATATACCTCGCAATATCCTGATCTATTACGACAAAAAATTGTTCAAATTCAATATCCTTTACTTAAATCAAACTCTAAATCATACTACATTTCATTCGAACGAGCCCTTGAACGTCGAGATCGAATTCATATTTCTAGCCTTTTAAATGACTATTTAAAAAGCTATTTAGATCTCTTATTTGCGATTAATCGACAATTTTATCCAATTGAAAAGCGAATTATACAAATCATGGAAGAATCTTGCCCGCTAATACCTAACCTTATGAAAGAACATATTGAACTTCTGTTTATTCATGCGGGACGTTGTGATAAACAACTTTTAAGCGTCTTAGATATTATGATTAATCAAGTCACTCATCTTTTAAATGAACAATATCTGCTTTAAAAAGAAATTCACCCTTTTTTGCGTAAGTTAAAGTGGGTGATCAATATGTTAACAGCAAAACAAAATAACCAACTCGTTGATTTAACACAAATTCCAAAAAAGGAACTTGCACAACTAAAACTTAGTTCAAATTATGAGTGCCCGTATTGCGGCTCTCCTGTTATTTTTAAACAGGGGCCAAAAAGAAGGGCGCATTTTTCCCATATAACTCCTTGTGATTACGATAGTCATACTCATGAAAGCGAAGCCCATCAGCTAAGCAAGCTCGTATTATCACAGTGGTTAATTAATCAAGGAGCCACCTCCGTACAGCTTGAATATCGATTGTCAGCTGTTAATCGGATTGCAGATATTTACTTTGAATGGAATGAGCAAAAATATGTGTTTGAAATTCAAAAAAGTCTGATGACACCAGAGCTCTTTGAACAGCGAAATAAAGATTACCGTCAGTCAGGAATTCAGGTGATTTGGATTTTTATCCGTGATATTCAGGAAAGATCACACACTTATTTATTAAATCAAGTCATGCGGCTTCAAAAGGGAAATCGATTAATTCATTTTAATGTCCTCACTGAAACTCTTACTTTTTTTGATCATCTTGTTTGGTTAAATCAAAAAGAGGTTGAAGGAACGATTCAAGCTGTTCCCCTGAAATTTTTATCGTTAGATCAACTACTCTTCCCACCACAAGCGTATAAACAAAAGCGATTAAGTCAATGGTTAGCCATTAAGAAAGAATTTCGATGTCAAAAATATGTAGGTTATCAACGAAAAGAATATGGTCTTTTAAGAATGTGTGCACCTTTTTTAATTAATTTATCTTTATTACCATCAGTTGTTGGCTGGCCGATTGAAGAGGTTGCATACGAGAAGCCACTCTTTATTTGGCAGGCGTATGTTGTTTTATGTATCATGTCTAATTATGAAGAACATGAGGTGTTTACTTTATCAGAAATCCGCCAAAAGTTAAGACTTCATTATCGACTAAAAGAGTCACAGCACACATGGTTAGGTTTGAAAAAATATTTAGAGTTATTATCCATGTTTGGTATGATTCGTGAGCAATTTGGCTATTATGAATATATTAAGAAACCACATTTATACTTACAGCTTGAACCTTATTTAATAGAGGATGAGCAATTAGGTCAACTTTGGTTGCAACAAAAAAACTAGCTTCTACCTTAGAAGCTAGCTTTTCCTATTTTTTAGCGACGGCTGTGGCGCGCTTAATTTTATTTTCAGCGGGACGCGTCGGAATATTATGTTTATTTAATAAATCGTTAAAGATTTTTAATCCTTCATGATAATCTTTAACTTCATATTCTAGTTCGAAATCAATCACTTCACCATAGAAGCTTTTATCTAGGACAAGAAGTCCATTTTCATAAGGAACTTCAGCACGTTTGGTTGTTAAATCTGTCATGACGCGTAATTCATCTACATGAATTCCTAACTCAACTAAGGCATCGTAAACAGGTCCTTTTACGAGTTGATGATCATGTTTAAATGTTTTGTAGTCTGCTTTTGTAATCATTTGATTTGTCTCAAGTAGACCGACTTCTGCTTTCGTTTTTAATGTTAATTCATACGTGTTATTTTTTACTCGTACGCGAAGAGCCGCTTGTTGGCGTTTTAAATCATGAGATAGTGTATCAAAATAGACATTTTTTTGTGTCCAAATTTGCTCTTCATGAATTGAGAAATAATTTAATAATTCATGATATTCATTTTCATCTAACATGTTTTTAAATTCAATTTCCAGATTTGTAGACATAAACAATCTCACCTCTATTTAATTATGACGCAAAGACATGATATAATCAATGAGTGAAGAAAATATTTATAAAATAAGTTGAGTGAGAGACAACAGATTAAATCAAAGTGAAGAAATAGAGGTGAATTTAATGGATTGGTTAAGTTTTTTTGAGCCGTATGAATTAGCCTTACAAGAATTAAAAATAAACTTACGCGGAATCCGCCAACAATATAAAACGAAGGGATTACACTCTCCGATTGAATTTGTAGATGGTCGTATTAAAACGATCTCGAGTATACTGGATAAATTGGACCGTATGGGGTTATCAATTCAGGAGATTGATAAAGTATATGATATTGCCGGAATTCGTATTAACTGTCAGTTCGTTGAAGATATTTACATGGTGGTTGAGTTATTAAAAAAACGTCAAGATTTAGAAATTGTTGAGACGCGTGATTACATTTTACATCAACGTGCAAGTGGATATCGATCGTATCATATTCATGCTTATTATCATTTAGAAACGATTGATGGGATGAAAAAAGTTATGATTGAATTTCAAATTCGAACACTTGCAATGAACTTTTGGGCGAGTATTGAACATTCATTAAACTATAAATATGAAGGACAAATTCCAGAAGGAATTAAAGACCGATTAAAACAAGCCGCTGAAGCTGCTGCTTGGTTGGATGGTCAGATGTCAGAGATTCGTGATGAAATTGCGGAGGCACAGAAAACATTTGAAAAACGTCAATCCGATGAGTTTAGAGTGGTTGAACCGCCTGCTAGCCTAGTGACGTTAAATGAAGATTATTTAATTAAAAAGCATAAAGGAGATTAACATGAAAGTAGCAATCTATGCGAACGAGCGTGAGCAGTCTCAACAAGTCAAAGAGCAACTTATGTTAAAATTACAACAAGAACAAATCGAATTAAATGATCAAGAACCTGAAATTGTTTTAACGATTGGTGGAGATGGGACCGTTTTACATGCGGTCCATCATTATCTGAATCAAATTGAGAAGGTTAAATTTATTGGGATTCATACGGGTCACTTAGGTTACTACACAGATTGGTTACCTGATGAGTTAGATGAGCTTGTGGAGTTTTTAAAACAAGAACATTCAAACATCAATCATCATCCATTATTGTCCATCGTCCTTTGTGAGTCTGTAGCTTCGGAAAGTGAAGTTTGCCATCAATTATATGCGTTTAATGAAATGACGCTTTTAAATGCTTATCGAACGCAGCATTTAAATGTGACCATTGATGATTTGTTTTTTGAATCGTTTCGTGGAACCGGTGTCTGTCTGTCAACCCCAACGGGAAGTACAGCGTATAATAAATCATTAGGGGGAGCGATTATTTATCCTAGCTTAAAAGCGTTCCAAATGACCGAGATTGCATCGATTAATAATAATGTGTTTCGTACAATTGGATCACCATTAATTATTCCGCAAGAGCAAGTCGTGACACTTCAATCAGAAAACTTTGCTGATGTGACGATTACTCGTGACCATTTATATGAATCATATCAAAATATTCAAAAAATTAAAGTGACCCTATCAGAACGTTCCGTTGCTTTCATTAAACGTCGTGATGGACTTTTCTGGGGACGCGTCAAGCAACATTTCTTATAGGAGTACCGACATGAGTTTGACTTTAACTTACACGATTAAACCAGAAGAACACGGAACATCGATCTTAAATTTTTTAAAGAAACAAGAAATTTCTAAAAAAGCGATTGTCGCCACGAAGCATCGTGGAGGAGATTTGCAAGTGAATGGAGAGCATCAAACCGTTCGTTATGTCTTACAAACAAACGATGAGCTAAAGATTATTTTTCCGCCAGAAGAACGAAGTGCTGGATTAGCTTCTTATGAGTTGCCACTTGATATTATCTTTGAAGATGATTACCTATTGGTGGTGAATAAACCAGCGGGCATTCCGACCATTCCATCGATTCGCCATCCATATGAAACGTTAGCCAATGCACTAGTTCACTATTATAATCAAGAAAAAATTGAATCCACGATTCATTTTGTTAATCGACTGGATCGGGATACATCAGGCTTATTAGTTGTGGCGAAATATCGTCATATTCATCATTTAATGACAAAAGATGTGAAGCAAATTAAACGAAAATATTATACCCTTGTGAAAGGTCATCTCACGACTTCAGGCACAGTCGAAGCTCCAATTGCTAGATTGCAAGAGGGAAACGTTAAACGTGGGGTTCGTGAAGATGGAGATCATGCAGTCACGCATTATCGTGTCATTGAAACACAAGGTGAAAATACACTCATTGAATGTGAACTTGAAACGGGACGAACACACCAAATTCGTCTCCATATGGATTATTTAGGACATCCCTTGATTGGAGATACACTGTATGATGATCAAGCACTATTTTTAGAAGATGGCCATTTATTGCATAGCTATTATGTCAGCTTTATTCACCCAATTACAAAAGAAACGTATGAATTTCAAACAGATCTTCCCAAACGTTTTTCAATCTAAAAGAAGTGAGTCCCGTGAGGACTCACTTTTTATGTTTAATAGCGGTATCGCATATTTGTATAGCCACCTGCGATACTAATCACTTTATATCCAGCTGGTTCAAGCATCATACATGCTCGATAACTTTCACCCCCATGAGCGCAGATTAAATAATAGGTATCTCGCAAATTTAAGTAGCGCTCTGGATACATGACGAGCGTTTGATAGGGGATATTAACTGCTGTTGGAAGATGAAACTGAGCATACTGATAAGGATCACGAATATCAATAATGACCGGATTCGTACTCATGATTTGACTCAATTGAGCCATTGTAATACTTCTTGGCATAACGGACCTCCTTTGTTATTAACGTAAATCGTTTTTTTATCGTTCACACAGCGGAAACTATTATGTTGTCAGCATCTAAAAAATGATATACTTAATATATACTATGAGGGGAGAAGTGGGGATGCTATATGCTTTTACAAATAAAAGAACTTTATAAAGAAAAATGTATTATTGATGAGATGCCAGACTATCCAAATGATTATTACTGGTTCAAAGATGAAGGGAATCATTTGATTGGCATAAAGAAAAACATTCCGACATCAGAAAAAAAATTGCTATCCTTATTATTTGATGAGATTGTCTCTATTGATTTTGATCAACAAAAAAGGTTATTTTGGTTAGAGTTATTGTTATATGGAAAGACAAAATTACTAGAGACGATGGTTCATCCATACGATGAAGTGCGATTTATCTTTTTCCACCATAATTTTGATTCGGACACAAAAATTGAATTTGATCAATTAATTAAAAGCTTTAATCAGAAATTCATTGTTTTATTTATTGATCGTGAATATGGTGTCATTCTTGATTTTACCAAACGAAATGAATATGACGTGGAAGAATTTGAAGAAATTGCAAAAGCAATCAACGAAGATTTTTATTATTATACGAATCTTTATAAGACGGTCGATTATTCGATTGATGATCAAATCTCTGAGGCTTTTCTAAAAGAATTTAATCTCTATCAAAAGTATCGAAATCGTCAAGTTCTTATTATGGAACAACAAGAACTTCTATTACAATATATGATTTTAACTGTTAATGATTACGATGGATTTAACCAATTGGCGCAAAAGATTGAAAGATTATCTTATGATCTTGTGGAAGTGGTGAAGTGTTATTTAGACAATAACTTTAATTTATCGATGGGGGCGAAAGCCTTGTACATGCATCGCAATACGTTCATGAACAAATTAGAACGATTTATTCAATTAACGGGACTTAATGTGAAAGAGTTTAAACATGCCATTGTAGCCTATATTTTGATAAAAAACCTCGAATTAAAAAGTAATATATAAACGTTATATACAAGGTGCACAAGTTATATGATTAAAATGAGTGCAAGTTGTTTATTGAAAGTTAATCGCTTTCATTCTATAATTTACCTATACCAAGAGGGAGGAATTAAAAATGGCTGAATTAAAATTGAAAAACATTTATAAAATTTATGAGAACAATCCAAATCCATCTGTAACAGATTTCAATCTAGATATTGCAGATAAAGAATTCATCGTATTCGTTGGACCATCAGGATGTGGGAAGTCAACAACATTACGTATGATTGCGGGGTTAGAGGAAATCTCTAAAGGGGAATTTTATATCGATGGTGTCTTAATGAATGACGTGGCGCCAAAAGATCGTGATATCGCGATGGTATTCCAATCTTATGCATTATATCCTCACATGAATGTTTATGATAACATGGCATTCGGATTAAAATTACGTAAAATTCCTAAAGAGGAAATTGATCGTCGTGTGAAAGATGCAGCTCGTATTTTAGGACTTGAACAATATTTAGATCGTAAACCAAAGGCGTTATCAGGGGGACAACGTCAACGTGTTGCTTTAGGACGTGCCATCGTACGTGATGCAAAAGTATTCTTAATGGATGAGCCATTATCAAACTTAGATGCTAAATTACGTGTTGCCATGCGTTCAGAAATCATCAAATTACATGAGCGTTTAGCGACAACTACAATCTACGTTACCCATGACCAAACAGAAGCGATGACAATGGCTTCTCGTATTGTTGTTATGAAAGACGGAGTAATTCAACAAATCGGATCTCCAAAAGAAATTTATGATAATCCAAAAACTGTTTTCGTTGGTGGATTCATCGGATCTCCTGCAATGAACTTTGTTCATGGTAAAGTAGCAAATGGTTACTTTATTGCAGATAACTTAAAATTCCGTATTCCAGACGCCAAATTTAATATGTTAAAACAAAAAGGATATGATAATAAAGAAGTGATTTTCGGTATCCGCCCAGAAGATATTCATGATGAACCAATCGTAGCAGATACTTATAGTGAAGCAAAATATAAAGCTGAAATCGAAGTAGCAGAGTTATTAGGACATGAGTCTATTCTGTATACAACTTTAGCTGGGCAACAATTAGTTGCTAAAGTAGATGCTCGTTCTGATGTTCGTATGGGAGATACATTAGAGTTAGCGTTAGACATGAACAAATGCCACTTCTTCGATGTAACAACTGAAGAAGTTATCCGCTAATTTTATTTAAACACACACATACACACGTTAAAATATAGCCAAAGCTGTCTCGAAAGGGACAGCTTTTTATGTGCGCCCGGCATGGGTATTATCTAACGGGTTAAAGTCCCGAGTACGTCCAAGTAGCGG
>NZ_JAMQUU010000079.1:0-9989 GCF_025594975.1 Turicibacter sp. T129
AGATGTGTATAAGAGACACTGACTTTAACCCGTTAGATAATACCCATGCCGGGCGCACAAAAAGAGAAGTAGTCTTAACTTAGACTACTTCTCTTTTTGTTGTCTCTATTTGACATAAATATTGGTGATTTAAAGCATTTAAACGACTCGTTTATCATGAAGCCGTTTAAACACGAAGGGATTGCAAATACCTATTGAAAAAATGTTTTGTTTTTTTACGCTTAAAATACTATTTTTTTAGATGATAATGACACTGTATTTTATATAGTAAAAAACAATGTATTTTTGTTTTTTCAACCCCAAAACTGAAACTGTTGATAGAACGTCGTATAGCTTTTTCTTATTATTCTTTTATATACTGATATACTTTTTTAATAATTTCATTATCTACTTCTGAATCAAATTTACGTGCAAATAATGCTTCGCTCTCACAGATTAATTGATAATCTTCAAGTGTGTATGTTTTAGGGTTTGGTCCACCATTCCACTGAATTTCACGTAGTGTATTATGAACTACCGTATTTTTAAATGGAGAATTTAAAATCAAAGTTTGGAAAAAATGTTCGTCTGCACAAATCGTATACTTATAGTCTCTGATATATTCAGGATGCTCTTTTAAATAATTTAATATATATTCAACACAATCTCCAGACAGTGTAAACCAGTTAGCACCTTTATATAATTTATATCCCTTAAAATTAGGGCGAAGAGGATATTTTCTATAAAACTTTGAAAGGAAGTTATTAATGATGTAAACCGGTCGTGTTCGATTATACTTACTATCACTAAATAAATAATAGCCTTTGATTCGCCATAGATTTTCTTCTATGTCTAAAGTTTCAAGAAATTGACGTCCTTTATTCTTTTTTAAAAATGACGATACTTCCTTCTTAGTCTTAATAAATAAATCCTGTCCACTTATTAAATGATAAAAATCATAGCCTCTATTACTCGCCTGTTTTAATAATTGAATTGTTACTAATACTTGAGACAGCCCCCCCCAATTAATGCTCATTCGTTGCTCTAAGAAAAAAACAGTGTTGAAGGATTGGAAATATTGTTTGAGTTGATTAAATAGGCCGTCATTCTTCTGATCAATATGAATATAGACATGGTGATCCTCATCTGCAATAAATTCAATTAATTGCTTTGTTTGTTCAAAATTTTTATGTGCCACAATTAAAAAAGCTTGCTTCATTTTATCTCACCTTATTTTAAATATTTTTCTAAACTCTGATCGATTAAGCCTTCAATATTTCCTTTTTGATTAAAAGGAAGCGGATTAAATGTTTTAGCTTTCTCGTATAAGGAGATAAAATCTTCTCCATCCTGATATGCCAAAATACATCCTAATTGTTCTAATTTAGTCGCTAGCTCAATTTGATGATCATTGACATGTTCATGATATTTCTTTAAACGAGGTACTGCAATAATTTTTTTATGATTTTTAACACCTTGAAGAATAGAACCAGCTCCAGCATGAGTCACAATCAGACTGGCTTGTTGATATAATTTTTCCATTTCATCATTAGGAATAAAACTAAATAATTTCATTTTATCAGTTTCGTAATGATTATGGCCCGCTTGAATAATGACTTCCTCACGATCTGCGACCTGTTCAACAAGACGCATAAGACGTGTAAAATCTTGTTTTTGTGTCCCACATAGAACGAGAATCAAAATAAACACCCTCCTACAATAGCATTTGGGTAAACTTCTAATAGCTCCTCCCATTGAATATAAAACTCATTAGCTATTTTATACATTAATTTCCCACTAACTGATGGCGTATGAACATTTGCAACTGTTTCAATATAAATCACTTTTCTACCAAATAAACGCCCATAAACACACATCGGAATCGTTGAATGAACACCTGTAGAAATAATAACCTTAGGATTATACTTGATAAAATAAATGAACGAAACTAACCATACATAAAGATATTCAAAAATATAGATCCATCCATCATTTTTAGAGCAATACATTAAATACTCTGTTGGAAACTCTGTCTCTTTTGAAATCTTCGTTTTTTCAGTAATAATAACTCCATTATACTTCTTAATAAGATGGCGTAACTGTAATAATTCCGTGTAATGCCCTCCTGCACTAGAGCAAAATAAAACCTTTCCTTTTTTCACGTTTAATCATCACCTTATTTCTTAAGTTTAACTTTCATGATATAAATTGCATTCGCTAATGCATTATAGATTAATTTATTGGTGTATCGATAATATAGATGCTTCTTATCCTTTTGAGATAATAAATATTGATTTTTTCTCCACATTGGAAATCTCTTATTTAATAAGTCCCAACCTTCTTTTAGGATAGCCTTTCGAGTATTCTTATCCTGAATTTGTGCAGCTCGTAAGAAAGAACTTCCTAAAAAATATTTTAATGTTAAATACTCTAATTCACTCTGATATTGATGGTATAAATTATGTTTTTGATAAAATTCAAAAATATCATTAAAGACTGTTAACATATCACCAACTTTGGAGTTTTGAGTATAAGTAATTGAATCTTGACGTTGAACATAATAAACAAGTGGTTCATTTACATAAGCTAATTTTCTAATAAATGGAGCTAATCGAATGGAAAAGGAACTATCCTCATATCTTAAGCCTACTGGAAATTTGATATCTAATGAATCAAACCAACTTTTCTTATATAGCTTATTCCAAACTGTCGGCATCATCTTCGTTAATAACTCTCTCTCATTTGTATAAGGTCCATCAGTTGCTCTTTGTAAACGATTCGGATAAGTCCAATAAAAATCACACGTTGTAACATCAGCCTCTTCCTGAGTTGCCCGTTCGTATAATTTTTCAAACATCGAATATTCAACGTAATCATCACCGTCTACAAATCCAAAATAATCTCCCTTCATCTTACTCATACCATAATTTCTAGCATCAGAGAGCCCCCCATTTGGCTTGATATAACTGAATACCTTATTTGGGTAAAGATTCATATATTTATCAATAATAATTTGTGATTGATCAGGTGTTGAGTCATTAATCACAATAATCTCAATTTCTTGAAGAGTTTGATTGACTAATGAATCAAGACAACGATCTAAATATTTTTCTACATTGTAGACTGGAACAATGACACTAACTTTTGGCATTATTTCACCTTAACTTTCCTATAATCCTTTTTACTTAATGTCGTATTAAGGAACAATGTAACTGTGATAAATCCTAAATATAAGTTCGTAAACAATTCATCTAAGACGTGTCCGCTATAATAAGCAGCTCCTAAACCGACACCAATTGATAATAATAGCATTAGGTTACTAAAATTAACAATAGTTTTAAACTTTCTTAACGCATTAATTGTTGAGGCTAGGACTAAGACAAGATATGGAGTAATAAAAATAATTGCTCCGATAATTCCCATCGTATAGATTTGACGCCATCCATCTTGCTCAATAATTAATTGACCTTCACTTAATGTCGAAAACCCCATACCAAGCATTTTTTCTTTAGTATCCATTAAATCCCACTTATATTCTGAGAATAATTTTTGAAGCTTTCTCCCATCACTACGTTTTTCAAAGGGTTGATTAACAACAAAGTTCCAAAACTCAGGATCAAATTCTATCGGATAAATTTCATCGTAATAAATGGATGGGAATGTTAATAACTGAGCATTTTCTCTTAAAACCGCTATTAATACAGCCTTCTTACCATCGTCATCCTCAATTTTCTGTTGTAGCAACTCTAATTGTGTTGACATCTGATTAACACTATCATTCTTTTCTTCTTCTTCTTTTAAATTTTTAATTAACTGGGTGTTAAACTCTTGATACTTAATGGCTGGAGTATTTGGATAGATTGCCAAGGCTAAGAAAATAATAATCCCCAAATTTAATAGAAAATTAAGATTAAACTTTGTTAAGCGAATGACACTACATCCAATATAAGTTCCAAGTGCTGCTATAGCAATAAGAATGACACCAAAGGTAGCAACTCGTGTTCCAATCATCATCATACATAACGAATGAAGTAAAATCAGTAAGAAGATTGGCCATTTTCTTTTGATCTCATATAACACTTTATATAATAATGGAAGCAACATAAAAAGCAAAGCCCCTAGAACATTTGCTGCATGATATAATCCTTTAGACATCAATAACTTTGGGTCTTGGAACTGTTCATATCCTCCCGTAAACCATGAAAAGAAATTAGCTTGGGTTGTTCCTCCATAACTACCAAATGAGATAGCAAATAGATCAGTAATAAAGATGACACTACATGTAATTACCGAGGTAATTACAATAATTTTATTAAATGTTTCATTACTAAATTGGGCCAGATATGTACAATACATTAAAATAAATGGTAATGTCATGATTAAGATATATTTTAGTTCGATTTTAATATCTGTTCTAAACGTTTCAGGAAGATTTAAATTTAATTGTCTGATTTCAATAAAGTGCAAAATAGAATAAGCCCCTAAGATTAATCCTAAAAATACTATCATCCAAAAAGATTTCCTTTTATTTTTATCAAAAAATAAAAATCCAATAATCGCTAATAATGGAATTCCTAAGAATCTGATAAATGTTGATGGAACAATTAAATGATATTGTTTCAAAAAATCATTTAATAGATAGTCTAAATCAACGATAGGTTGAATAATTAAAAAAACAAAAATTAATAACGTATAAAACTTTGGATTATTAAGTTTTTTAAATTTATCTAGCATAAATCCCCCTCCACTAAATTACTGATTTGAGTAATAATCGTTTCATTTTGATAGTGATAATCCTTTAATTTATCTTTCATCTTTTCTAATTTTTCAGGATGCATAATAATCGTCTTCATCGCTTCATAAAAATCAGATTCATCATTGTTTACAACTAAACCATAGCTACTATCCTTTAACTGTTCTTCAATACCCGCCACTTTTGTTGCTATAACAGGTATTTGACAAATTAAAGATTCAAAGACAACAGTCGGTAATCCTTCATAACGAGAAGGTAATAAAAAACAATCTGCTAATTTAAAATAAGCAAATGGGTTTTCTCGATATCCAATCAGTTTAAAGGTTTCTTGACAGTTATTCTTTTTTATTTCATTTTTTAAGGTTTGCTCATCTTCACCGTTACCGATAATCATAATATTATGTTTAAATCCTTCATCAATCAGGCGACGGTGAATCTTTATTAAACGATCATATCCTTTTTGTTCGACTAATCGTCCTACACTAATAAATGTTAAATCTTTATTTTTAAAGAGTCTTAAATCATCTGAATTAACAGATTGAGCAAACTTCTCTTTTATTAAATCAGATTGAATAATATTATGAATGACTTTAACATCCTCTTTTAAATCAAAAACTTCCTGATAAGATTGTGCTGCCACTTTAGAAACAGCTACATTTACATCAATTAACTCAAGCATCTTCTTCATTAGTGGCATATGATTCGATGAGAAGTTTTGTTTCTTATAATCTAGATGAACCCAATTTACTTTTTTACCACTAGAACCATTAGCAACAAAAATCGTACAAAATCCCTCTTTAAATGCAATTTCAACATCATACGATGAAAGTTTCATTTTTTTACGTTCAGATTTAATTTTTCGTCCAATCCATCCTGTCTTCATTAAACATAACAAATATAATTTATTAATTAATAATGAAATATTTTTACTTTTAATAATTTGACTTAATGGTAAATCAATCACTCTAAAAAACTTTGATCCCTCAATAATATTAACTCCAGATGGAACATCTTTAAGCATTTCACCATGTTTGTGTAATACAAGTAAATCAATCTCATAACTAGTTTGCTTCACTAATTCCTGCAATAAGTTATTTAATACCCGAGAAACGCCCCCCAACGTCATCTCATCGGTTACAAATAAAATTTTCTTTGACACAATCTCACTTCCAATCGTTTCAACATAATATTAAATTCACTATTCAATAGTCATTTAACTTAGAAGACTCTTACTTTTAACGCCTATATTCCCTTCATAATATACCCTATACTAATAAAAATAAATTACTCATTATTTTAATCGTCGTAATGTTTTTTTTAAAGATAATAATTGTCGGACCATGTTGAATTGCTTCTTACTATATAACCATAAAATAAAACGATCTTTAGCTGATAAATTTTTGACATATTCATTTTTTAGCCATGATGAGAAGTGGTTTCTCATAAAGTCTACAGCATGATTAATATAACGATCACCATTTTCAACTGTTAAATTACGAGAACATCCATATAACATTAAATTTTTAATATATAGAAACTCAATCTCTGACTGATAATTTCCTTTAAAATTATCTTCTATTAACTTCAAGGCTTTATAAATATCTAAACTCTTCTCAGAGTAAGTATTCATAATTGATCCTTCTCTTTGAAAATAATTATAAAAAGCTTCATTGACTTTGACAATTTTTTGAGCTTTAGATAGAACAATAGGAATACATCCTAAATCTTCATACCAAATCCCTACCGGGAATTTAACATCATCAAATAATGTTTTCTTAAATAACTTATTACATGCACTATTATCGATGGTCAAAACCGAAGGTAATGTTTCAACATTTCCAACTTTAAAATCGCCGCATGAAATATAAACACTTCGCCCATCTTCATAAACATTTTTAATATCGCAGACGACTAAATCTGCACCTTCTTGATGAACTACCTGATACATCTTTTCACACATGTCTCTTTCAATCCAGTCATCACTATCAATAAAAAGAACATATTCACCTGTGACATAATTTAGACCATAATTTCTTGCATCAGCTAATCCTCCATTTATTTTTTGAACAGAGATTACTTTTCCTGGGTAATCTAGTGTAAACTGATCAATAATCTTTTGTGATTGATCAGGACTCCCATCATTAACACAGATAATTTCAAGATCTTGAAATGTTTGGTTTACTAATGAATACAAGCAGCGCTTAAGGTATTTCTCTACATTATAGATAGGAACAATAATGCTTATCTTTGCCATTTTAACTCACCTTCTTATTTAAGAACTCGTTTCAACTGTCGGATTTGATAATAAATTTTTAAACGATACGGTTGTTCATAAATCCAGACACGATATTTATTCATAAAATTCATTTCTTGATATAATGATTGATAATATTTATTTTTTCTCCAGGTTGGAAAATTATTTTCAATAAACTGATAAAACTCATTTATAATACGAATTGCCAGTTCTTTATCAGTAATATAGATAACTTTATGCAACTCATACTGAATTTGCTTAATAACTAGCATCTCTAATTCTTCTTCAAATAATTGTTTAAGATTGTATGTTTCATAACTAGTTATAATTTCTTGTAGCGCATTAAGTGTATGTAAAACACGTTCATCATTTGCACTTGACACATTATTCATTCGATTCGCTAAATAATAATATAACGGTTGATGAACAATGGCTAACGTTTTACATTGTGCTAATAATTTTAAGGTAAAGACGAGATCTTCACTACGATAATTTAATGGAAACTCAATTTTATGTTCCTTTAAAATAGAAGTCTTAATGAGTTTATTCCAAGGAGCGGGCGTTATTTTAAATATTAAATCTTTTTGCTCCTCAACGACAAGCAAATCTGTTGATTCAACTGGAATGGTCATTAAAGTCTTGTCTGTGCTTTGTTCATAACATTCATAATAGTCACAAACAATGACATTTGCATTTGTTTCAACTGCTTTTTCATATAATGACTTCAACATATCTGGATGTAAACAATCATCTGGATCAATGAAAATAATATAATCACTACTCGCCAATGTCAGACCTAAATTTCGAGTAGCTCCTACTCCTTCGTTTGCTTTATTAATGACACGAATTCTTGAATCACGCGCTTCATAAGCTTTCATTTTCTCTAGTGTATAATCTTGTGAACCATCATTAATAGCAATAACCTCAAACTCTTTGAAAGTTTGATTTAATAAACTTTCAAAACTCTTATCAATATACTTTTCTACATTATAAGCAGGAATAACTACACTTATTTTATTCATTCTCTAACCTTCCTTTAAATCCCTAGACTCTAGCTAATAGTCTAGTCCTCACAGGATACAATGTATTTTTAATGATTTCCTTTCTTACGTTTGAACAACTTCATTGAGCGCTGAACAAAATCTCTAAAATCACTAAATAATAAATAATAAATCATAAGATAAGCTGCTAAGACAATGAGACCTAAACTAGCTGCACCGATAAACCAAATAACTAAGTGACTAACACCCGTTGGGAAAATCAGTCTCCATCCCCAAAGTCCGATAAAAGTAAGTCCAAACATAATTAATGTACGAAGTAGCACAAATTTATAATAATTCCATGATGGTAAACCAAATACTTTAGGATATACTAATTGAACTGACATAAAGAAATCAATAATAAAATGTGTTAAGAACGTTCCTAATAAAATTCCAACAATCCCTAATGGTTTAACTAATAATAATGAAATCCCTAAGTTAGTTAACGCAGATAATAAAGCAATTTTTTTCGTTTCTTTGAATAAGCCATTCACATTACGCACGACTAATAAAGGCTCTCTAGAAACAAGATAATATGTGTTCATCGTAAATAAGAACACTCCAAAATATGATAAAACATACAATTCATCCTTCATCCATAAACGAACAAAATCATTAGCTGTAATAAAGAGAATACTTGATACAATAGAGCTTAAAAAGAACGCAAAGTTAGCATATTGTAAGAAGGTAGAATACTTATGATTTTCATCACTTGAAAATAAGTTCCCAAAACTATCAACGGGTGCTTGAATAACTCCATATAAAACCTTAATTAAGCTCGAACAAATCATATTATAAGCATTATATACATTGGTCATTAACGGAGAAATAAAATAGGTTAATAACACAGGATCTGTATTTGATAAAACAACACCTGAAATCTTATGTACAAAAACATGCTTTGTATTTTCAAGTGCGCTTAAATCACGTGCTTCTTTATTATCTTTTAAATAAGGATATAATTTTAATGCTTTATTACGCGAATAAACATATGAAACAATGGTCAAGATTCCATCAGCTACTAATACTACTTCTAATGAGAATCCCATCATAGCAATCACAATCACTAAAATTGAACGCAATAATGTAATTAATTGAATTCCTAAGTTGATCTTATAATATTGTTGATCGGCCTGAACAACGATATTGGGTCCCATTAAAAAATAAGACACAACCACTGGCGCTAATAATAAGAAATAAATACTATAAATTGAGAAGGTTGAGATGACGCCTCCTTCTTGACTTACAAAGAATGGTTGAACTAATCCCACAATTAATCCTAAAACAAATATAATGAATCCCATTTTTCTAAATAAATAGATTGCTCCATTATATAATTCCGTTACTTTTTTATAATTTTTTTGAGCTAACGGTTGATAAAGAATCTGTTGAAACGCAATTCCAAAACCACCCTCCACTAAATTTAAAAATCCCATAATTTGAATCATTGTCGAGTACAATCCATTAATCGAACCACCATATATATCCGAAAAAAGACTAAACTTTACAAAACCAACAATAGGCAAAATTAAACTTGGTATTGTAGCTACTAACATATTAAGTAGCGAATGTTTCATACGCATAAAATCACCTCTAATTCTATATTCTTTCCTACTAAACTATAATTTATCAATTATTAAACATTATGAAAAGGTGTGTCATAGAAAGACTATGACACACTCTTCTCTTCCAAAGATCTTTGATTTTCTTATATTTATCATTTTACTATAAAAACTAACTTTTTAATTAATTAGTTCCTTCTCCGGTAGATGGCGTTTCCGGTACTGTTGGTGTTTCTGGTACCGTTGGCGTTTCCGGTACTGTTGGCGTTTCCGGTACTGTTGGCGTTTCTGGTTCCGTTGGCGTTTCCGGTACTGTTGGTGTTTCTGGTACCATTGGCGTTTCCGGTACTGTTGGTGTTTCTGGTACCATTGGCGTTTCTGGTACCATTGGAGTTTGGGGT
>NZ_JAMQUU010000008.1:0-35209 GCF_025594975.1 Turicibacter sp. T129
CATATCAATGAAAGACCTTCAAAAGTGATCCAAAGACTCTGCGAAAAAATGTGAAAAACTTATCTGTTTCTATATATATTGATTATATAGAGGATTATTTTAAAGATAATAATCCGGATGAAAATTGGGATATTGCTTCAGAAAATAAGGGAAATAGAATTCACTTTCTACCTGTACTAGGTGACGCTATCTTATTAGAGAGTAATGGATTATTTGCTTTAATTGATGGAGGGGAAGATAGTGATAATCCGAAAGGTTTAGCTGCTTTAGATTATCCTGGTTATGAGCAACTAGTCATTGATTATATTAAATCAGTTGCTGGTGATGAGAATGGAAAGGTAACGCTAGAATTTGTCATTTGAACACATGCTCATTCGGATCACTTAGGTGGTTTAGACTCAGTCATTTTAGATCCAGATATTGAAGTGAAACGTGGGTATTTAAAACGATATAACGAAGAGCGAATTAGTGATTTTGAAGTGATGAATTGGGATAATCAAGAGGTTTATAATCAAACGATTGCTGCATTAGAAGAAGTAGGTGCTGAGATTATTCAAGATTTAACCATGGAGCCTTTCTCTTTAGGTGAGATGGTCATTCAGCTTTTTAATGTCGAACAGGATGATACATTTCCAATTGTGAAGAAAGGTGAAAATGAAAATTCCCTTGGGATTAAAGTAACAGTCGGGAATTATTCTGCCTTTTTAGCTGGAGATATGAATAATGCAGATGGGGATGAAGACCGTTTAGCCCCTTTAATTGGAGAGGTTACCCTTTTAAAATTAGGTCATCATGGATTATCTGATTCATCATCATCATATTTTTTAAATACTTTACGACCAATTTATTCAATTGTGACAGGTTATACAAAGAATTTCTTTAGTGAGACGCGTCAAACGTTAGAAAGTTTAGGAACAAAATCGTATTCTACTATGAGTAATAATGGGATTGTATTTGACTTCAATCTAACTGATTTTGAATCATATAATTACAAAGAAATTTTAATTGGTTGGTATGAGAAAGATGGAAATAAGAACTATTATACAACCAATGGGGATATGGTTAAGGGTTGGTCTCAAATTGAAGACAATTGGTACTTTTTTGATGAAGACACAGGGGCTATGCAAGTCGGATGGATCGAACATAAAGGACATAAGTATTACTTAGATGAATCTGGCATTATGGTGACAGATTGGTTAGAAGATAGGGGACAAAAGTATTATTTTAATCAATCTGGGATGATGGTTAAAGGATGGTTGAAAGAAGATGACTATTAGTATTATTTAAAACCAGATGGAACAATGGCGACAGGTTGGTTAAATGATGGGAATAAAACGTATTACTTAAAATCAGACGGTGTTATGGCAATAGGTTGGCAAAAGCTGAATGATAAGTGGTATTATTTCTACGAATCAGGTCCGAAGGCGACGGGGTGGCTTGAAATTGGGACAACATGGTACTTTTTAAATACTGATGGTGTCATGCAAACGGGATGGTTAAAAGATAGAAATAAGTGGTATTACCTAAAATCAAGTGGTGAGATGGCGACAGGTTGGCAAAAAGTGAATGGAGTATGGTATTATCTTTATGAATCAGGTTCAATGGCAACCGGGTGGTTAAAGGAAGGAAATACGTGGTATTATCTAAAACCAAGCGGGGAAATGGTAACAGGTTGGAAGATGATAAATGGAACATGGTATTATTTTTATCAATCAGGGAAAATGGCAACTAATACAATTATAGATGGTTGGCAAGTTACAGCAAGCGGTGCTGCATATAAGTTATAAAATAAGAAAACCTATAGAATAAAGATCACATTTAACTATAGGTTTTTTTGTTAGTATGGAAAGCTATGTTTTAAGTTTAGAAGTCTCAAAAGGACTAATGATAGATATTCAGAATTATTTCAGTTATAATTTTAAGTGCTATGTTAAATTTGAATGAAATGACTCTTCAGATAGAGTTGATTCAATCATAATTTTTGGATAATAGTAATCATAGGTTACTATCTATGTAAGTTCAGATAAGTTTTTAAAATGGTAAATGATTTTATTTAAACTAATCAAAAAGAGTTAATTCAAAAAAGTGAAATATATTTCGGTTTATATATAGAAAATATTTCTGCTTGTATTTAGACTGAATAAGAAGGGATAGATATTTAAAATGAATTTTATGAAATCAATGAAGTTATTGAATATTCAGTCAGTTTTAATGAGGATATTTAATGGCGTATTTATTTTAGTGTTCGGATATATTATTTTTAATATAGTTTCCCAACCGTCTGTTTTATGGAGCTTATTTAAACCTATCACATTAATAATGGGTAGTTTAATCTTTATTGGTTTATTTTTAATGATTAACCACTGGTTATTGAAGGTGTCTCAAAAGACATTGGTTAGATTAACTTTTGTAAATTTTGTAATTTTGTTCTTATTACAATTATTTTTCTTTCGTTACTTTAGAGTTATACCAAGTTGGGATTTTGGTGCAATTTTAAACTTCGCTTTATCGACAGTTGAAAGCACAGGAGATTTTGTTTTAGATCGTTATTTTTATTTTAAATATCCTAATAATATTCCAATTTATTTAATATATGTAGGCATGATTAAGTTTTTAAATTCAATAAATGTGACCGATTACTTATCGATTTTTATCATGCTTAATATAATTCTTGTAAGTTTCTCTGTTTTTTTAACCTATTACTTTATATATTTACGATATGGACTACAACAAGCAACATTATTTAGCTTTTTGATGTTATTTATCACACCATTTTACACATATACAACAATTGTTTATACAGATACCTTAGTCATGGTTTTTCCAATATTATCTATACTACTATATTTTTTATTTAATCAGTCTAAAGGATTTAAACGTTATGCATGGTTGCTGTTATTAGGAGTTATCCTGGCCATAGGAACGATGATTAAAACGAATGTTATTATTACTTTAGTTGCCATTTTAATTCATTATTTTATGACTAATAAAGGATGGAATGTTGTGATTTTTATTATTTTATTAGTGCTGCCATTTTATAGTGTTACGTCGATTTATCAACAAGAGATTTCACAGTATTCTCCGATTTCTCAAGAGGAAATGGGGTTTCCAGCGACTCATTGGATTTTAATGGGACTTCATGATCAACCGCAAAGACCAGGAAGTTATTATGCTGATGATGTCAAGCAGACAGAAGAATTAAAGCGTTCAGGACTTACTAATCAAGAGCTTTCAAATTGGCATTTAGAGGCCATCAAAGAAAGATTAGAGGATTATGGAGTTCATGGATATCTGATATTTTTAAATAGAAAAATTAATTTCACGTGGGGGGATGGAACTTATTATGCTACTAATAAACTATCGAGACAACCGATGGAGGATAATATCTTCCAACCATATGTATTTGGAGAGAAAAATGAACCTTTCGTCATGGCTTGTCAAACTATTCAAGTAGCAATTTTAGGATTAGTATTAGTTGCTGGAATAAGTTTATTTAAATCATCTCATAAATTTGAACAAGTATTAACTATTCTTTTATTTGGATTGTTTTTATTTCTATTAGTTTGGGAAGCTAGATCGCGATATCTTATTTTATATGTACCCGTCATCGCAACTTTGGGGATTTATGGATTAAATCAATTAAATAGTTATTTAAAAAAAGTAAAAGTTCATTATTATAGAAATTTAATAGATAAAAAGTATGAATCTGAGGGAAATTAGTATATACTCATGATTTTTGATAAGAGATAGAGTTATCACCTGTCTATATAGAAGTAGCGATAAGTTTTTCACAGTTGAAAAACTAAGTCCTAACATTAGGGATAGTTACGAGCGAAACTCGCTATAAATCTGTTTTAGTCTTACTCACCTCACTGCTTTGATAGAGGTTACCTGTCATTTCCAATAGCAATGTATCCTCCTCCGCTAAGGCTCTAAAAACTTTTATCATTTAAGAAACTTACCTGGACTTATATATTCGAAAGAATATAATGAAAATAATTGGAATTGTGTCGAATATATGTTTTTTTTTAGTATATAATGGTATAGTTAAAGGTAAATGTGTTTAAAAGGAGGATTTAATGACAATAGAAGAGAAAGTTAAATTAATACTACTTAGTATTTTTAATGTATTATTTATCGGGATATTTTCGTATGTGTTCATTGATGCACTAATTCATCCGAGTCAAGTTTTTGTTACAATGAATCCGTGGATTGTTTTATTACTTTCCTTAATCATGTTAGTTATTTTATATGGAGTATATCATACATTAAGTCAACTATCTAAAAAGTCATTGATCATTTTTTCGTGTTTTAACTTTTTAGTCTTGATGGGGCTTCAGATTTTCTTTTTAAGATACTTTCAAGTGGAGCCATCATGGGATGTCGGCGGGGTTTACCATTCAGCCTTATCTGTAACAGATGGTTTTACTGTCTTCCCAGAGTATTTTACGGATAAGTATCCAAATAATATTCCTTTATTTTTAGTTGAATTGTTAGGAATGAAGCTTTTAAGTTTACTTCATATTGAAAATTATTATTATGTCTTTACGTTTGTTAATGCCTTAGGGATGACGTTAACCATGGGATGTTTTTATTGGTTTATTAAACGACGTTTAGGGTTAGTAGCGGCGACATGGGGAAGTTTTTTTATGTTATTTATTACACCACTTTACACGTATACGACGATTTTTTATACGGATACGACAGTAATGATTTTTATGATTTTGGGCGTATTATTGTATGATTTATTTTATCATTCTAAAGATCGTTCACGTTATACGTGGCTCGTATTAATGAGTCTCATATTAGCAGTAGGTGTCTTATTAAAGGCGAATGTTATTATTTTAATGGTTGCAATCATGATTCACTTTGTCATGACTAATAGCTATAAAAAATGGCTAGGATTCTTTGCAGGCTTACTAGTGCCATTTTTGACATTGACTCTGCTATATCAACAATTGATTACGCCTTTTTATCCCGTTGAAAAAGCGGAGATAGGTTATCCAGTGACACATTGGATTATGATGGGAGCAGAAGGAAGAGGCACTTACTCAGCTACCGATGATGAGTTTACAAATGATTTAAAGTTAAATCAAGGATTAAGTAATGAGCAAATAAAAGAAGTTCATTTAGAAATCATTAAGGATCGATTAACGAAAAACGGATTCAGTGGATTGATGAATCATTTAAAAGAGAAAATTAATTTTACATGGGCTGAAGGAACTTATTTTGCACCTGAAAAATTGAGTCGCTTACCAGTGAGTGAGAATATCTATCAACCTTATATTTGGGGAGAGGCTAAAGTGTATTTTGTGTATTTCTGTCAGGCCGTTCAGCTAGTTATATTAGGGTTAATCGTTGTTGGAGGCATTAAATTATTCCAACAAAAATCAGCTTTTGAAATCGTCTTATCGATTGCAATCTTTGGAACATTTTTGTTTTTATTAATTTGGGAAACACGTTCTCGTTATTTAATTGTCGCTTTACCTTTAATCATGGCAGTATGTGTTTATGGTATAGCATCGAATGAAAAATCATTAAATTAGAGTTTATCAGTTATTTGGAGGATTTATATGTCGAAAACAATTTATTTTGTTATTCCTTGTTACAATGAAGGAGAAGTATTAGAAGTCACAGCAACAAAGTTAACAGAAAAAGTTGAAACTTTAATTGAGAGAGGTTTAATTAGTAAAGCGAGTCGTATTACTTTTGTAGATGATGGAAGTAAGGATAATACGTGGGCCTTAATTCGAAAACTAGTAGAAGAAAATGTTTTAATCAGTGGAGTTAAACTTTCAAGAAATAGAGGGCATCAAAATGCATTATTGGGTGGATTAATGACGGTCAAAGATTTATGTGACGCAACGATTTCATTAGATGCAGACTTACAAGATGATATTGATGTCATTGATCAATTTATTGAAAAGTTCATCAATGAACAGTGTGATGTTGTTTATGGGGTGCGAAGTGATCGTGCAACGGATACAGGATTTAAACGACATACGGCCCAAATCTTTTATAAGTTAATGAGTATGATGGGAGCAGATATTGTTTATAATCATGCTGATTATCGTTTATTAAGTCGTCGTGCGCTAGAAGGGTTAGCAGAGTTTAAAGAAGTTAATTTATTTTTAAGAGGATTAGTTCCATTGGTTGGATATAAATCAGATGTTGTTTATTATGAACGCCATGAACGATTTGCTGGAGAGTCAAAATATCCATTAAAGAAAATGTTAGCTTTTGCTATTGAAGGGATTACATCTTTAAGTGTAAAGCCTATTCGATTAGTGACAAGCTTAGGAGTAACGGTGTTCTTATTAAGTTTAGTTCCGTTACTATATTCATTTATTCAATGGCTAAATGGGAATACGATTCAGGGGTGGACGACGTTAATTTTATCAATTTGGACATTAGGCGGAATCCAAATTTTATGTATTGGTATCATTGGTGAATATATTGGAAAAATTTATTTAGAAACAAAAGATCGTCCACGCTTTATTATTGAAGAATTTTTGAATGATTAAAAGTGGCAACTTAAAAGGCACTATCAGTCAGTTGATAGTGCCTTTTAAATTATTTTTTTAATGCGAAACGAACCATGAAGAAGTTGATAATGATTGCGATAGGGAAGACAAAGATAGGAGCAAGATTATCTGGCATTCCGATGAAAATAAATACATTTAATAAAATCATATGAACAAAATAATTGATTAAATGGGCGCCTGCAAAACGAATTCCATTTTGTGCATTTGCATTCGTTTTAAACGTGAAGAAAGTAGAGGCGAAGAAGTTAAAGATGAAACTAAGGATATACCCTATCGTATAAGCAAAGTTATAATTAATATGTAGTCCATACTCTAGACTTAAATAAATCGCATAGTGAATGGCTGTTGCTATGACACCAACAATCACAAATCGAGTAAACTCTAGTGTTTTCTTATTAATTATTTTAGACACTTTTATCACATCCTTTAAATATTTGAGTTCCGTAAGCTGCTAAAGCTAAGAAGATTGGAAGATATAAAACTAAATATCTTGAGCGCGTTTCCCACAATAATAGGAATAAAAATACACCTATAATTGTAATGGTTAAAATGGATTCGAATAGATCTTTTTTACGTAATAATCGGAAAGCACCTATTAGCATCGATCCAATTAGCGTAATATGGGAAATTTGACTGAAATAAATAAAATACTTATTTTGATGACCAATTATATAATCGGCATATGGATTATTTTCCATTAATGGTTCACGAATTAGCTTTCTAATCGAGTAGTAGGTCCCGTCCGACCAAGTATAATTAATCTTTTGTTTCAAGTGATCAATCATACCTGTAAATCCATAATTCTGAATTCGTTCTTTTATAATTTGAATATTTGCTTCTTTAATTTCTTGATTTGATTTATCGTCATTTTTTAATCCAATGGAGAAGTGAGCATCGTTATCATCATATCCTCCTGGATTATTTAGTCCCATCATAATCCAATGTGTACTTGGAATTCCAGTTTCACCTCGTGGCATAGAATTATGTGGATAAATCATTACTTTATAAATGAGAATTGTGCTAATAAATAATATTGAAATGGTTGAAGTAAATTTAATCCATGTTTTCCAATCGTGTGTCATAAAGTAATGAATAAGAAGTGCAATTAAAATAATTACCACGTTCGCTTTAATTAGGGTTCCGATGGCTAACCAAATGCCAAGAATAATTAAGAGTTTTTTATTCTTTATTTCAGCATGATAGAACAGATCATACAGTAATAAGGCTACGATCGGGAAAATCATTGAGAATGTATCTGTGTATACAATTGGAACATAGGCATAAAATGGGGTTATTAACAGGAATAAGAAACTAAATAAAGTAGCAGTTTGAAGATTGTAACGACGATAAATATACCAATAGGTACAAATTAGCGATATAAAAATAATTAACATATTAACAGCAATTAAAGGAGTTAAGTAATCTGAAATTCCAAATAATCTAAAGAATCGCATTAACAACATTTCCACAATTAATAGTGGAATATTATTAGGATAGTATCCAACAAAATAGAATGATAGGTAATCAAATCTATCTAATTGACTTAAAGCTCCGTTATAGACCATTCCAAAATCCCAACTAGGATTTACTTGGAAAAATCGTAAAAAGATAAATTGTAAAAGAAATAGCACACTAAAATTAATGATTGAAATAAGTATTAGCTTCTTTTTAGAAAGTTTACTAAAGCCTTTTATTAATAAATATAATATTAATAGAAGAATTCCTATACCAAGAATGATAATGAATGGATTTAACTCCATATACATCGGATAGGGATTAAATAGTCCATCATATAGAATATATGAGAAGATGACAAAGAACATTAATGTACATATTTGTAATAGAATTGTTTTGATAGCATGATGATTCACAGAACCTCTCCTTTCATAGATAGTAAAAAAATTTTTAACCCATATATAGTATCATTTCCCATTTATAACCTAAATTATTATAGTATAAAATATGCTTGAAAACCTACTATTTTAGCTAAATTTCAACATTTTTCAAGTAAACAAAAGGTCTAATCTATTTGATAGTTAGACCTTTTTGTGTATTGCAGCATAATTTTAACTCTTCTTGAACGGATGAAGCAATGCTTTCTTTGAGAAGAATGACGAGGTAATCACCTGCTAAAAGTTCGGTATTCCCCCTTGGGATGATTTCATGACTCCCACGTTTGATGACAATGAGTAGACATCCATCCGGTAGCGATAAGTCGCGGACGAAACGCCCATCGATATAGGAATGAGTAAAGACTGGGATTTCAATCATGAGTTTGTCCTCTGACGTTTCAAAGGTTTTAGTTCCTTGAAGTTGTCGCACGAGTAGGTAATCATAAACGGGCTCACTTTTTAAACATTCGGCAACGGTATAGGCGATGAGTGAAATAAGGGATAATGAAAGAAGGTGCGTCAATGATCCGGTCATTTCGGTGATTAAGATACTTCCTGTAATGGGAGCACGGACGATGGCAGTAAAATAGCCAGCCATCGCTAAAATGATAAAGTTTTGAATCAAGGTATCGTTGATTAGTCCAAGGTTTGCTGAAACAGTTCCGAAAATCGAACCTGTTAGCGCACCTAAGACCAGGAGTGGAAAGAAGATACCACCGGGTACACCTGAACCAAAACTAATCATGGAAAAGATAAATTTAACAATTAGTAGAAGTAGTAACATTTTAATCGTAAAAGAACTATGAATGAGGCTTTCAACGAGAGAATGTCCACCTCCTAAAACTTGAGGCAGAATGAATAATAGAAGGCCCGCTAAGATAAAAGGAATGATGGGACGATACTGTTTTTTTATCCAGGCGATTTTATCGTATCCCTCTAATGTGGTTTTAATTGTTTTATTATAAAAGACACCACAAAGCCCCGTTATAATTCCAAGAATAATAATCAGCCAGTAATGATCAAGTGGAATGGCTTCAAGTGTATCAAAGTTAAAAACAGGTTTTAATCCGAAGAAGTTTTTAGAAACGAAGTCGGCGGTTAATGACGCTGACATGGCTGAGATAAGAACGAGTGGTGAAAAGTGCTTATGGATTTCTTCTAATGAGAACAGAACACCAGCTAAGGGAGCATTAAAGGCGGCAGCAAGACCAGCACTAGCCCCACTTGAAATTAAATATTTTTCTTCTGTTTTTGAAAGCTTAGTAAGTTGGCTTAAATATTGAGCTGTGGCTGCTCCAAGTTGAATAGAAGGTCCCTCTCTTCCGACAGAAAGACCTGCTCCAATACATAGTGTTCCCCCGATGAATTTTCTGATTAGAACAGATAATGGGTTCATCTTTAGTTTGTTAGCGAGAACCCCCTCTACTTGTGGAATTCCACTTCCACAAATCATGGGATCTTTCATCATCAGTTTCCCAACGAATAGAGCAACGAGAATGAGAAGGATGAACCAGCTAATGGTATACCAGATGGAATGTTGTGATGAAAAGACGAATTGTCTAATATGTTCTACTTTTTCTAAAATAAGTCGATAAAAGACGACGACAAGACCTGAACCTAACCCGACAATCATCCCCTCAAGAGCGAGTTTAAGTTTTAGTTGTCGAAGTTGTGTTAATAAGGTTGAAATTGAATTCATATACTTTCCCCCAATCTGAGTGCATTATAGTCTGTTTACTACAATAATTCAAGGTATTGGGTAAAAATTAGAAAATTATGAATGGGTATAACTTATCATTTTTCACAAATAATAGGATAAATGCCGAAAAAAAGTGGGTGAAAATGAGATGGATATTTTTAAAATCTTTAAAGGAAAAAAGAATACGAAGGAACCGATTCCTGAAAAAGAACCCCAACGAATTTATTCAAACTTGGAACAAAACTTAACATTAATTAAAGAGAAGTTAGGAAATGCTAATGATTTATTGATTCGAAAGCTTCGTTTACAGGGTGCTGATGATGTCGCTGTTGCCATTCTTGGAATCGATGGATTAATTGATACGAATCAAGCGGAGCAATTTATTGTTCATGTTTTAGCTATTGATTTGTCGTTAGTTGAAGATTCAAAGACGCGTTCATGTGGTGTTTTTCAATCGATTTTTGAGTCTCGTATTAGTATGATAGATGCACAGTGTGCGCAAAGTTTTGACGATTTATATACAAATTTATTAAATGGACATATCATCGTCTTAGTTGACGGGGTCGACCAGTTAATGATGTTTGATTGTAAAGGATGGCAAATGCGCTCCATTAGTGAACCCCAAACGGAACAGTCGTTATATGGTCCGAAAGATTGTTTTGTGGAGACGATTCGCACGAATACGGCGACGCTTCGTCGTCGGATTAAAGATCCTAATCTTCGTTTTGACGCTCATGTGGTCGGAACGGTGACACAGACCGATGTTTTTGTGGCTTATATTGAAGGAATTGCAAATCCTGAACTTGTTCAGACCGTGAATAAGCGAATTAAAAGCTTAGATATTGATGGATTGGTTGATTCGAGCGAATTGATGCAGTTGATTGAAGATCACCACTTAACTATCTTTCCTCGTTTGACTCAAACAGAGCGTCCAGATAAAGTAACAGCTGCGGTTATGCAAGGAAGTGTGGCCATCTTATTCGATGGATCTCCTTTTGTGACGGTTGGACCTGCTTATTTTATTACGATGTTTCAGATTACAGATGATTATTATTCACGGCCTTTGATTGCAACATTAACTCGAATCCTTCGTTATGCTTCTTTTTTATTGGTTATTTTAGTCCCCGGTTTATATGTTGCGATTTCTACTTATCATCAAGAGATGATTCCAACGGTCTCACTCATCACCATTATTAATCAGCGGAGTTCAAATCCGTTTCCAACCTATATTGAAACCTTGGTTATCTTAGTCCTCTTCGAGATTATTCGAGAGGCTGCGTTACGTAAACCAAATGTGGTAGGGGATTCAATGACCATCGTTGGATCTTTAATTATTGGACAGACGATTGTTGAGGCAGGCCTTGTTTCTTATATGGTTATCATTATTGTTTCGATTACTTCGATTGCAGGCTTTATTTTATCAAGTAGTCGTCTGAATAATGCGACTCGAATTTTAACATTTATCTTCTTATTTTTAGGAGCAGCGTTTGGTCTTTACGGAATTACGATTGGATTTATTATGCTTATTCTTCATTTAGCTTCCTTGACGACGCTAGATCAACCTTATCTTGCTGCAATGGCTCCTTTTAATTTACATGATCAAGAGGATCAATTTTTAAGATTACCTTTTTCATGGATGAAATATCGTCCTAAAATTTTCAAAACGGGTAATCGAACGCGTCATAATATGAAAAATCCAGTAAGGAAGGAGGAATAGTGATGAAGCGATGGCTAATTTTTATCACTGTCTTTATCTGCTTAAGTGGATGTGGTAATAAAGTTGAGATGAGTCAATTAGGAATTGTTGCAGGATTAGGAATCGATCAAATTGAGGGAGGCTATCGTTTAACCGTTCAAGTTGTTAACCCAAGCTATGTTGCAGGAAAGCAACCGGAGACACTATCGGTATTCTCAATTTCATCAGAAGGTGAAACATTATTTGATGCTTATCATGAGCTAAATTCATTAACAAATAAGGTTTTATATCTTCCTCATTTAAGTGTTATTGTGATAGATGAGGCAATTGCGAAAGATGGGATTAATACCGTGTTAGATTTCGTTTTACGTAATGCCGCGATTCGCCCCAATATTACAGTGGCGATTGCCAATAATGCTCCGGCGGCAGATATTTTACATGTTTTAATACCGAGTGATCAAATTCCCATTACTCAATTAGATTCATTATCAAATATGTGCGTAAAATGTACAGGAAGACAGGTAAATTATAACCTTTATCAAGTGAGTGAGCGAGTTAATGCTGAAGGAGATAATATTGTCCTAAATAGTGTTGCGATTATAGGAGATGGAATCTCACAAGGTGAAAAAATAGAAAATATTTTACAAGTAGAGCCGCCTACTCAATTACAAATCGATTCATTGGCTGCTTTTAAAAGTGATAAATTGGTCGGTTATTTAGATAGTGAGGAAGCTGAGTACTATAATCTTTTAGTGGGGAATAGTAAGCGTTATGTGTTAAATACAGTCATAGATGAGACATATAAAGTCGCTTATGAAGCACGGGACACAAAAGTTGAGATTAAACCGAATCTTGATGAAAAGAAAGTGAAAGTTGAATGTAAAGTGAGTGGAATTTTAATGGAGAATGAATATCCAATCAATTTAATGGAACCTAAAAATATCTCCATCTTACAAAGTTATTTTGAGGAGACTTTAAAAAAAGATTTAATGGATTTTATCTCTAAAACACAACAAGAGCTTCAATCGGATATTCTAGGTGTTGGAAGTAAGATTCATCAAAAAGATCCTAAAAAATGGGCAGCGGTTAATGGCTATTGGGAAGAAATTTATCCAACGCTTGAATTTGAGGTTGATGTGAAAATCGAGATTAATTCGGTTGGAGATATTGCTAATTTAAAAGATTAGAAAGGAGAGTCTGTTATGAAAACATCACGGATTAGTTTAAATCAATTTTTAACTTTACTTGTTTTGTTTTTATCTAGTAGTGCATCACTTGTTAATGTGGGACGTTTTTCAGGACGCGATGTTTGGATTGTCATCTTAATTAGTACTGTTTTTGGTAGTCTCTTATTTACTATTTATTATCGAATTAGTAAATTACATGGGTTTCAATCGTTGACAGAAATTATTAGGGATCTTTTTGGAAAATGGATAGGTGGGTTAATTATTCTTGCTTATATGGGGTATTTCTTGTTTTTAGCGACGGGGTTATTGAAAAGTACGTCTGATATGATTAAGGCAACCATCATGATTGATGCTAATCTAACGCTTGTGATTACACTTTTAATGATTCCAATTGTATATGGACTGATTCTTGGGGTGAATGTCATTGGTCGCTCATCAGAGCTGTTGTTTTATGTTGTTGGTATTTGTTTTATCTCATTATTAATTGCCGTTTTTACATCAGATATCTTTAAATTTGAAAATCTATTACCAGTTCTTGAAAAAGGATTATTTGCCTTAAAGACTGATATTTATACGATAAGCTTGTTTCCATATGGTGAAGCCCTTGCCTTTCTATTTCTTTTTCCATTAATCCCGAATGATAAAAAAGGAAAAATCTTGAAATATGGCTATGTCGGCATTACTTTGGCGATGGTTATCTTACTTGGAATTGATGTCATGAATATTGGGATTTTAGGTGCTGATTTAACAGAAAACTTCGTCTATCCTTTCTTTAATGCGATGAAAATGGTTGGAGTGAGTGTTGTTTTTGAACGAGTTGATCCATTATCTATTATTATTTTAATGACGACTTGTTTTTTTAAGATCAGTATTTATTGTTATGCAGGACTTTCTTGTTTAGAAAAAATCGTTGTTCGATTTAACTATCGTCAATTAGCTATTCCTATTGGAATTTTGTTAATCTTTGGAGCAACAAAGATTAGCTCTAATCGGATTGAAAATATTTACCGTGTAATTATTGAGAATCCTAAAGGGCTTCTCCCTATTTTCCAATTAGCTATTCCAGGATTAATCTGGATTATGAGTGAGTTTAAGTATCGTAAACATCCGAAAGACGTAAAAACTGAGGCTAGTAATTAGCCTCAGTTTTTACTATTTACGGTCGTAGGCCGTTTCTGAAAGACGATCAATTTCTGACCAAGCCAATGAGATGTATTGTTGAGCGAGTTTTTCATTTTCCGCATTTGCATCTAATAACACTTGGCGATCTTGTAAAGTTTCCGCTTTAAAGACTTCATATTCTGCTGTTTTATATTCAACGTTGTAGTGATAAGCCTTTACAACATAGTCTTGAAGCGTTGCGACCTCTTCATTTGGTCGTTTTAGTGATTCAATAGCATTCATTTCATTCGTTGTTTGTTTTAATAGATTATGTCGGATTGAAAGTTGAGCTGTTTCAGCTTCTGTTCCCGCTACAGAATATACTTGCGTTAAGTTAGAGTCGAGTAGTGAAATGGTGTCTTCAAGGGCCTTTACTTTTTCATACATATAATCTACAAAGTCTTGCTGTGTGGCGAATGTTTTTTCTGTTGAATTGGTGGTTTCTGTTTGTTGATTTGAATCATTTGGTTGTGAATTGTTTTCTTCCGTACTTGGATTAGAGACCGTGTTAGTGTTCGTTCCGGTATTGGTTGTGATGGATAGACTTTGTAGCGATTGAGGTGTTGAGATAGTTTTTGGACTTGTATTATTGGAGCAACCGGATAAACTCATGATCACTAATCCTAAAATTAGGCATACATTTTTCATAATTTTCACCTCAGTTATCAGTATGTTCCATTGTATTCATGAAGGTAGAGGTTCATACGAAAAGGAGGTGCATTTAGTTTATCTTTTGTTCGTCATTAACCGTAAATTTTGTCCATTTTGAAAGATATTTAGATTTTTGAATCAGAGTTAGGCGAGGTAAGTAGTCAACGCCTCCGTAATAATCGCGTTTTAAGATATAGTTCACTTGTAATCCAATCATGATGGTATAGCCTAAAATATAGAGCCAAAAGAGAAGGATAATAATGACTGAGAGGCTCCCATAGAACTTATTATAATTGGCGATGTAATTGACATAGAAACTAAACCCAATTGAGGCGACACTCCACCCAACGGCTGTTACTAAAGCACCGGGTATAATTTCATGAATTTTAATTTTAATGGTTGGTGCGAGGTAGAACAGGAGGACAAAGAAGGAGAAATAGGAAATGAAACTGATCGTTGATCGAATGATATTAAAGAGAATAATCATGTATGAATCCACTTGAATATTGAGAAGGTGAAGGACGAGTGAGATGATAGCTTGACCAAATAAAGCGAGGATGATAGCAACCACGAGAAGTAAAATCATAAAACAAAGCATCATAAATGAAAAGATACGTTCAAGATAGGCGAATTTCATGAGGGGAACTTGATAGGTCGTGTTAGCAGCTATCGAAATCCCGTAAAAACCTTTTGAAATGAGCCAAAAGAAAGAGATGGCGGTCAGTAGAACAAATAAAGTTCCCGATTGAGGAGCAGAGGTTGTATCAAAAAGATAGAGTAAAAGTTGTTGAACTTCTTGTGGCGCATAGGCTGTAATCAAATACTTCACGAGATCGGTATTTAAAGAGAGATAAGTTCCGAGCTGAACAATGACGACGAGTAGCGGGACGATGGCCATAATTAAGTTGAATGCAATTTGTTCAGGTAAGGCTTTAATCTCTCGATGATTCATTTGTTCTTTTACTTTTTTGATAAAGGTTAAGCTAAAAACATGTTGCATAATTGGTCCCTCCCAACTAAGGTTTTTAATTTATAATATGTCGTCAGTTTAAGGGACATACCATGATTAATAAATGGTTTTATGTTGTTTATGTATATTTTACACAAAACTCGACAAATTATTAGTGATAATTCTTTTATAATGAGAGGTGAACAACATGAATCGACATTTTAGTTGGAAGTTGACTGTTCTAACGTTCCTCTTATGCTTTATCTCAGTTTGTCACGCAGAGGCGAAAGATATAGGCTGGGGTATCCCAAAAGGTGAGAATCATGAGCAACCATGGCCGGGTCAAGAGTTTGATGATATTATTCGTCAAAATGATGCTTATTATATTGGTCCCGCCGATCAAAAAATGATTTATTTAACATTTGATTGTGGTTATGAAAATGGAAATACACCCTTAATTTTAGATGTTTTAAAAGAACATCAAGTGCCAGCTTTATTCTTTGTGACGGGACATTTCATGGAACAAAATCCGGAACTTGTGAAACGAATGGCAGATGAGGGACATATCGTCGGCAATCATACGTGGCATCACCCAGATTTAGCGAAAGTCAACAAAGAAAAATTTAATGAAGAATTACAATTAGTTGAAGATAAATATAAAGAGATTACGGGCCAAGAGATGGTTCGTTACTTAAGACCACCTGAAGGACATTTTAATCAACAAATGTTAGATTGGGCGAAAGAGCGTGGCTATTATACAATTTTATGGTCTTTAGCCTATATGGACTGGGATGTGAATAAACAAAAAGGTGCGGATTATGCGTATAATCAAATTTTAGCACGTATGCATCCGGGTGCCATTGTGTTAATGCACAGTATCTCAAGTGATAATGCAGAATGTTTAAATAAGTTAATTCCTGAACTTCGAAATGAAGGTTATGAGTTTAAGTCACTACAATATTTAATGACACAAGATAGTCCAGTGATTATTGAATAATTGGTTATAATTTGTAGAAAAAAGTGATGTAAACGTTACAAGGACACTGAAAGAACACGTTTAATTCATTTTTTGTACATAACTTTGTGCCATAATAACTATGGATGAAAATGATAATAAATTTTCTCCCCCTTTGATTTTCTTATTCATTATGTTTTCTCACTCCCAAACGGATCGTGTTCCCCCACGACCGTTTAACCAAACCTCGAGAGTTCCCCCTCTCGAGGTTTATTTTTTGTTTGTTCAGCTATTTTTGTAGAGCAAAAATTTAGCTGAACTATACTCCGCGCTTGGCGGAGTTGTCTGCTTAAGTGATGAGATAATTTCCGATTTTCGAAATTATCTCTTTTTTTCTAGGTTGTGGTTAAAAGTTTGATTATTTCTTTGGACAGTCATCAGGTAGCTATATAGATAAAAGATGACTAAATTATAATAATATAAATGAGGCATTTATTTTCGATGAAGTGCTTTTAATGGGCATTGCATATGATAGACTCCCTCGTTAAATTGCCTCATTTTATTTATTATTATCATAATTTCTAGGAAAAATGAATTTTGAATCAACCTTTTACTTTGTGGCTAGTGCTTATTAAGACTTCTACTAGTAATAATATAAAAAAATATGAGAGGAAAATCTCTTTTATCAGTTAAATGGTCTTGTATAGAAGGAAGTATCCATTTAGGTAGAAGAAATTAGGTATAACCATTAAAGGTGAACTGTATAAGATGACTTTGATAGGATGATAAGCGTCGCGCAGTTATTATTGAAGTGCCTATAAAAATGACCTCGATTTTAGAAGATAATTTATTAATATTTAAAATAGAGTCTTCACCAAAAATGGTGCTTGACTTGGTTCAACTAAGAAATTAACTCTAATGGTTCATCATTAGTAATGATAAAATACTGAAATTCTAAATCTGTGATTCAGCTATTTGTATCAACTTTTTTGTCAAGAACCAATTCTGGTGTTGAGCCTTAAAATAATGAAAAAATTTTCGCATTTTTGTTTAGGATTTTGAATGGGTGCCTATAATGAGGGTGTGTAGAGATAACCTCCCAAGTTAATAGTCTTTCATGGTGGGACTATACTTTGAGTTTGTACTTGAAGTTCTCTATTTACCAATACAGAAGTCTTATGTATTTATCATCTTGATGCTAAATACATATAATGTAGACTTTCTTCTCCAATTCTCTCAACCTCTCTTTAATATAGAAAAAAGGAACTAAGATGCAGTTTCCCCTCTGCACTTAGTTCCTTTTGTTATCTATAATTATTTTTTCCACCTTTGATTTTGTTTTGGAAGCGACCTTATTCTTGGATAGCTTCCGATTTGTTTTGTGATTTTGCATAAAAGATTGTAGCGATGAAGCCAATGATGATGATGAGATAGGCAATCATTAAACTTTCAGTCATTCCAAATGCGATGTATGCGAGTGAAGCGATACAAGCTGATAAAAGGGCGTATGGTAACTGAGAGTTAAAGTGAGCACCTAAATCACAACCTGATCCTGTTGCTGATAAAAGGGTTGTATCTGAAATAGGTGAGGCATGATCTCCAAAGATAGCACCTGATAAAACAGCAGCCATCACTGGAATCATTAAATTCATATCAATCGCCGCTGCGACTGAACCAGCAATTGGAAGTAAGATTCCAAATGATCCCCATGACGTTCCTGTTGCGAAAGCCATGAAGCTTGCGACAATGAACATTACAACTGGGATGAAGTTTGGATTAATGTTCGCTGATGTAATGACAGAGGCTAAGTAGCCACCCGCATCTAACGCACTAACTAACTCACAAATTGCCCATGCTAATAATAAAACGATAATGGCTCCAACCATTGACTTCATCCCTGAGAAGAAGGCTTTGACATATTGGTTCTGCGTGACTTCACCACTTATCACATGACGATATGCCATTGCCATTGAGACGATTAATCCCGCTGCTCCACCAAAGCGAAGCGCTGTTGATAGGTTGATGTTATCTAAGATTGCAAAGAATAAATTGAAGTCTGATGCGTTATTCATTGCGCCTACATAGCCAGTATACACCATCGTTAACACAGTCACGACGATTAAGGTCAAGATTGGGACGATTAAATCCCACACTGTTCCTTTTGATGACTCCACGTCGCCTCCGTGAGCGTTTGCCACTTCAGCACTCGTAAGAGAACTATCATTCCCATTGATCGTATCCGTCTCGTATTTTTTCATGAGTCCAAGATTTAAATTGTATTTAATGACAATGAAGACCATGATAACTGAGACAATCACATAGAAATGATAAGGAATCGTCATTAAGAAAGCAGAGAACGTATTGTACGTCGCACCTGTACTTGCAAAAATAACTGCCATCGATCCCATCACTCCAGTCGCCCAACTTGAAATCGGTGAGATCACACAGATTGGTGCTGACGTTGAATCGACAATGTAAGCTAGTCGTGCTCGTGAAATTTTTTGTTGCTGAGCTAACGGTTTTGAGACATTTCCGACAACTAGGGCATTAAAGTAGTCATCGACAAAAATTAAAATTCCTAAAATGGCAGACGTATATTGAACGCCTTCGCGCGTTTTGACGTGTTTGATAATCGCTTTTGTAAACGCAGACGCTCCGCCTGATAAGACGATGTAAGCTGTAATGGCGCCAAGTGCAAGTAAGAAGAAAACAATCGACAGGTTCCAATCATTTAAAAAGCCGATTAATCCATCTTTTTCAAAAATAAGTCCACTAAACGTTGATCCAAGCGTTTCAACCGTTTGAATGAGATTGAAATTGGCTAAAATAAAGGCAGCCGAGATGGCACCAATCCCGAGTGATAATACGACACGGCGCGTAAAAATAACAAGGGCAATAGTAAGTAGTGCCGGAATTAACGCATAAATAGTTCCAATCATATAAATCCTCTCCTCAATTGTTAGTGCAATTGAATAAGAAGCTGTTCTTTTGATAAAGAAAAAAGAGCCATGCAGAGTTAAACTCATACATGGCTCTAAAAAGTCTAAGGTTATTAGACGATAGATGACAAGTATTATTTAACTCTCCGATCATTAGTCCTCCACCACAATTGTAGTGACAGTGTTAAATTTATTCAACATAACACCAGCACAAGTTTGGTTGACACAAACAAGACTTCGGCGTGGACACCTTTTAGAATTTGTCATCGACGTCACTCTCGAAATTCCTACTCATTGGACACGCACCTCTAACTCATCAAAGAGAACAAGAGACATATTCAATTAAGCCTATTTTAGCATCTTTTATAAAAAAGTCAAGCATTGGCCACCAAAATAATCAAATCAATATGTGAAAGTTATCATGAAATATAGGGATTTCGATGTAAAATGACAGGGAATGTGGTAAGATAAAGGATAGCTTAACAAAGCATTGGAGGTTTTAATAGATGAATATGTCACCTTTAAAGGTTGGTCAAGAATTTTTAGTGACGATTAAACGCATCGGAATTAACGGTGAGGGAATCGGATATTATAAAAAACAAGCGGTCTTTATTCCAGGAACGTTAGTGGGTGAAGAAGTGGTTGCGACTTGTACGCGTGTGGCAGGTGGTTACGCGGAAGCGGAACTGGTACGTGTGAAACGTAAATCAAAGCACCGTGTGCAACCCGCATGTGAAGTTTATGGACAATGTGGTGGATGTCAATTACAACATATGTCTTATCAAGAGCAACTTCGTATTAAACGTGATGCCGTTTCACAAGCGATTGAACGTTATACGAATTTAGATCCTGAAGAATGTGATATCCGTCCAACGATCGGAATGAAAGATCCGTATAACTACCGCAATCGCGCTCAAATGCCAGTTGGATATGACGAAGATGGGGTTATGGTTGGATTCTACAGCATGAATTCACGTGAATTAGTGAATGTAACAGATTGTGATGTTCAATATGAAGAAATTAACACAGTCATCAATCATGCGGTTGATTTATTAGATGATTACAAAGTGTTCGCTTACGCACCTAAAACGAAAAAAGGAACGGCACGCTATATTGTCGTTCGTCGTGGATTTAAAACAGGTGAGGTCCAGGTGACATTCGTATTCGCTAATAACGAGTTCAGAAAAATGAATGCTTTAGCGAAAGACTTAATGAAATATTGCCCAGATGTTAAATCAGTTTATTTAAATATTAACAACGAAGATACGCATGAAATCTTCGGAAAAGAAATGAAGCACATCGCTGGAGAAAAATTCATTTCAGATGAATTAGGACGCTTCAAGTTCAATTTATCTCCACGCGCGTTCTATCAGTTAAACCCAGAACAAACGATTAAATTATACAACCAAGTCAAATATGCAGCTGCTTTAAAAGGAAACGAAAAAGTGGTTGATGCTTACTGTGGTGTTGGAACAATCGGTCAATGGGTTGCAGATAAAGCAAGTGAAGTACGTGGGGTGGATATTACACGTCAAGCCATTGCGGATGCGAAAGAAAATGCAAAATTAAATGGTTTAACAAATACATATTATGCCGTTGGTAAAGCAGAACAAATCGTACCGAAATGGGCGAATGAAGGATTTAAACCAGATGTCGTGATTGTGGATCCTCCTCGTACAGGATTAGGAACTGAGCTAATCGAGATGTTAAAACGTGTGCAACCAAAAACGATTGTGTATGTGTCATGTAATCCATCGACGTTAGCTAAGAATTTAAAAGAATTAACGAAGAAGTACCGTGTGGACTATATTCAACCAGTGGATATGTTCCCACAAACGTCTCATGTTGAAGCCGTTGTGCGCTTAGTTCGCCAAGACCGCCCAGCTAAAAAACAACGCTAAGAATTTAGACAGTATCTTTAAGATGCTGTCTTTTTTTATACTAAGATGCACAGGGAGGGTATCAGGTCAAGTGGCTAGCGTTGTACATTGATCGACAAGAACAGTAGATGGTTTTAAAATAAGAAAATCTATGAGGCGATATTATAAGGGAGAGCTTCTACCGATGGGCTATTCTTATTAGTAGGTGAGCAAGCTCACCCCTAATCCCATTGATTCGCTCTCCCTGTCATCGCCTCAATTTTATTTTAAAACTTCTTTAGTGAGATGAACAGATACTAGCAATTGAACTGAGGTTATCGTGGTTAGAAAGATGCATGCTAAGATTTTGTAGCACTTGTTTTTTTTGAGATAACGTGGCAAAACAGGTGACAATGGGTCAACTGGATATAAGAGAATCTATCAATAAGGTTTAAATATAATTCGAATGTTTTGGTAGAGATAGAGGGGCTTTGATAGATCGGGTGTCGGTCTTAGTATAAGGGGAGGTAAAAAGAGAAAGAAAATGATAGGCACTAGTACTTGAAGTGAGGGGATCATAGTTAGAAAGATGCATACTAAGATTTTGTGGCGCTTGTTTTTGGGATAATATGGAAAACGTATAACGGTAAATCAACTAGGAAGGGATTTGTATTGATATTAAGTAGGAAGTAAATTGAATTTATAAAAAAGTGTTGTATTATTTTTTAATACTAATCGGTTTGTTGAGGGAATATCTTTGATTTTAGTTGGTTTAATTCTTCCGTTAGTCTATCTATTTCACTATAAAGGTTGTCAAAGTTTTCTTGTCGATATTCACTTCGTTATTGACTCACGGCTTCTCCTTGGCGAGCTAATTGGAATCCTCTTTGTTGAACCATATTCTGACTAGTGACAGCGATATCAAGGAGGGCTCCAGAAACGACATATTGCTCAAAGATATTTAAATTGATATTAATTAAAATAGTTACGACGGTGATGACTAGAATGTACTCAGTAGGATCTAAATCGGCAATAAAGGCTAAAAATTCACTGTCTGTGAATCCATACTTATAACTGCTTATTCCAGCAAATGCATCAAAGTTTAAAAGTGTATCGTAATTACCGGATAGAATAATATTCACTCTCTTTATGATAATAGTATTGCTAACATAGTATATGAACATTAGTGAGGATAAAAGCCTATTGAAAAAATCTGTAATTTTAAGAGCTCTATGATAAAGGATTATTTTATTCATGGGATAGTATCACATTTGATGTAAATTTGTTTTTTTATTAAAAGGGAGGAGTGGAGGGAACGTTTTGATGATGAAAACATAGAATATATATTGTAGTTAGATTTTAATGTGGTTTTAGGAGGGATTAGGATGACATTTGTAGGAGCTTATAAGGCTTTTTGGAAGAATTACTTTAATTTTACTGGTCGTGCATCAAGACGTGAGTTTTGGTTTGTTGTTCTTTGGAATGTGATTATTGGTGCCGTTTTAGGATTTGGATTAGGTCTTTCTTTTGTTGGCATGATGGCATCTGCCGTTAGTTATGGGGATGGTTTTTCTGCGAGTACTGTTTTTGTCTCATTGTTTGGAGGTTTGTTAGCTATTTATAGTTTAGCAGCTCTTATCCCGTCATTGAGTTTATCCGTTCGTCGCTATCATGATACGGGATTATCAGGTTGGTGGTTTGTTGGTTTGTATGTGGTTAATCTCGTTATTGAGTGGACAACAAGTGGACTAGTTTGGTCAGTTATTGGCTTATTAGTTAGTATTGTTATGCTGATTATTACGCTTCTTCCAACGAATCACTTTTTAAAACAAGCTGAGGAATAAAAGCATTTAGGAGTTGAAAATTTTTAGAATTAAACTCCTTTTTTTATTTGAAAGTGCTTTTAAAAATAAGGTTATAATGATAATATATGGTTGTATTTGATTAACATGCAAGTGTTGTAAGAGAGGGGACTAAACTTGTAGGCTGATGTGTGATTCATTCGTTAATGAGAGGGGAAAGTGGAAGATGCAAGCGTATTTATTTGTCCATTTTAGAGAAAAGGCGACACCAGATGGTGAGCAAGTTTATTTTGGTTTGAGTAAAGATGGATTCCATTGGGAGGAAGTGAACAATGGGCGCCCTGTTTTGTGGGCTTATTATGGTGATAAGGGCGTTCGCGATTTTACAATTACGCGTCGTAAAGATAATGGAAAGTTTTATATTTTTGCGACAGATTTAAGTTTAGCTTATGGGATGCGCAATCAGTATCATAATTCTTGGTATGAGATTTCGGTTAACGGCAGTAAAAATTTCTCGGTATGGGAATCTGATGACTTAGTGAATTGGTCGGAACAACGTTTAGTGAAACTTGTAGATGAAAATTTCGGATGTCTATGGGCACCAGATATTATTTTTGATTCAGAAAATGAGGATTATGTCATTCATTGGTCTTCGCTACATAAAGATTATTCAAATGGATTCAAAGGGATTTATTATAGTTGTACGAAAGATTTTGAGACTTTCTCAAAACCTGAGGTGTTATATCGTAAAGAGGATAGTGGTGTGATTGATTCTGCTATTTATGAAGATAATGGAACGTACTATATGTTTGTAAAGAGTGAGGACAAACCTGCTAAGAATTTATTGTTAAAGTCAGATCATGCTACAGGACCGTATACGCGCATTAAAGCATTTGATGAGTGTATGGCTGATTTAGCGCCACATGTTTATGAGGCGCCGACGGCTGTACGTTTAGAAAATGGGAAGTGGTGCTTATTCTTAGACTATTACGGTGTTCGTGGAGCGGGACAAGGCTATGTCCCATTTATTTCAGAGAATATTGATGAAGGAAAATTTGTCCGTTCGGATGCGTCATTTAGTTTTCCATATGGATTTAAGCATGGAACAATTTTAACAATTACCATGGAAGAGTATGAGCGGATTAAAAATCATCAGTGGGATCAAGAATAAAAATATATAAGTTGCAACAAATTTTCTATAGTGAAAATTAAGGCCCTATTAGTTGAGGATTAGATTATCTTTGACAATCTTCTAGGTGAACCAAGCCCTAGCAATTGAGGATACATTTTCTTTGAAAATGCCAGGGAACCCAAACCCTATCAGCGGAGGAAAGCTACGAACTTCGTTACGTAGCATAGGTGACCCATTCCCTACTAGTGGAGGATACATTTCCGTTGGAAATGGTAGGTGACCCAAACCCTATCAGCGGAGGAAAGCTACGAGTTCGTAAACTCACTCCGTAGCATAGGTGACCCACTATCAAAGTATTTTAAGAACTAAGTATGAATTGAAATATCTAGATTATTTTTTACTTTATATATAGAAAGGTGTAGGATAATTTCTTACACCTTTTTTTTATTGCAGATGAAAGATAACTGGAAGTTAGGACATACTAATAGTAAATTTATTCGTGTAATAAAAGAATAATAATTATATAAGATGATAAAATAATTAAAAAAGGTGAAAAACTTGTCTGCAAGAAGCTTATTTTGTATAATTCTCTTATCAGTTAGCGGGTGCTAACTATAAAGTTTATAAGAAATAAAAAAGGAGCGTTAATATGAAAAAGACAGTTTTATTATTAACTAGTGTTTTTGTTTTAATGTTAGGGCTTGTAGGATGTTCTAGCAGTGATAAAGGTTCAGATGTAAATGTTGAAATGCGTACGGTAACGGATGTAAAAGGTGAAGTTGAAATCCCGGTCAATCCAAAACGTATTGTTGATATTAGTGGAGCAAGTGATATTTTATCTATTTTAGGATATGACGTCATCGGAACAGCAAATAGTGATGGTTATGATTATACGAAATTCCCTACTTATTTAGAAGATGTGTTAGGTGATGCACAAATTTTAGGTTATAGCATGTTAGCTGAAATGGATGTTGAAGCGATTATTGCTTTAGAACCTGATTTAATTGTAATCTCAACGGTTCAAGAGAAAATGTATGATCAATTATCAAAAATTGCACCAGTTGTCATGGTTGAAATGAAGCAAGTAGATTGGAAAGAAGATTTCATGCACGTTGCAAAAGTATTCGGTAAAGAAGAAGCAGCGACAGCATGGATTAATGACTATTTAGCCAAAGCTGAAGAAGTTGGAAAACAAATTAAGGCAACTTATGGAGAAGATAGTTCATATTTATCATTTTTAGCAAGTGCAGGAAGCTTATTTATCTTCGACCAAGCTGGTATTGGATCAATTTTATATAATGATATGGGATTAGCAAAACCAGCTGGGATGCCTCAACAAGAAAATATTAGCTTACCAGTTGTTTCACTTGAAGGGTTAGCAGAAATCGATGCTGATTATATTTTTGCTATCGGAACAGATGAAGATCTAGCAACATTAACAGCAAGCAGTATTTGGAATGGTACGAAAGCTGTGAAAGAAGGAAATGTAGTTACATTACCTGCAAGTCCATACTTTAACCAAGGTTATAGCCCAATTGGACGTTTAGTGTTCATTGAAGAAGTACAAAATTTATTAGCGAGCATGCATGAATAAGAAATTAGTTTTTCTTGTTACATCGTGTAGCTTATTCGCAATAATCGGGCTAATTGTTGCGATTTGTGCAGGTGCAAAGAGTATTCCTTTGCAAACTGTATGGGATAGTATCTTTCATTACGAAGATGTTTTAGATATGCAATTAGTTAGAGATGTTCGAATACCAAGAGTTATTTGTACCGCCTTTGTAGGCGGTCTTCTTGGTATTACAGGGGCCATGATGCAAGGTGTCACAAGAAACCCTGTAGCGGAACCATCTTTAATGGGAATTACACAAGGAGCAACGTTTGCGATTGCTTTAGTAGGTGCTAGTTCTAGTTTATATGGGCTACTCGGTAATACGTTAGCAGCTTTTATTGGAGCGTTAGTGAGTGGATTGCTAGTTCTTGGATTTAGTATGAAAAGTGCACGAAATATGAATATGTCGCGCTTACTATTAGCCGGAACGGCATTAAGTACGTTCTTTATTTCAATGGCGACCGTTATCGCATTACTAACGAATAAGTCACAAAATTTAGCGTTTTGGATTTCGGGTGGTTTTCGTGCCACGACATGGGAGAGTGTTCAATTAGTCATCATAGTGGGCGGAATTGCGACAATTATTTCCCTTTTTTTAGCGCCTAAAATTAATATTGTCAACTTAGGTGAAGATGTCTGTATTGGGCTAGGACAAAATCCCGTGCGAATCCGAATGCAGACATTGTTGCTAATTATTCCGATGTGTGCGGTGTGTGTGGCTGTGGCTGGAAATATTGCGTTTGTCGGTTTAATTGTCCCCCATATTGTTCGTAAAATTTTAGGGCAAGATTATCGTGTGATTATGCCGGTGTCTTTTTTATGTGGGGCTACGCTTGTTATTTGGGCAGATGTGCTCGCACGATTAGTGAATCAACCGTATGAAACACCGATTGGATTATTTACGTCATTAGTTGGTGTGCCCTTATTTATTTGGATGGTTAGAAAGGAGAGTTAGGATTGAAAAAACGTTTAATGATCGTCAGTATCATCATGAGTCTTCTTTTGGTTGCTGTCTTTTTACTAGCGGTTAGTTGGGGAAGTTATACGATGTCCATCGGTGAAGTGGTGAGTACTTTATTTGGTGGGGGATCTAAGCTTCAGTCAACGACAATTTTTGATATTCGATTACCTCGAATCTGCGTTGCGATGGTGGTAGCGGTTTGTTTATCGACATCAGGGTGTGTTTTACAAAGTGTGACACGAAATGAGTTAGCTGAACCTGGAATGATTGGAATTAATGCGGGGGCTGCTTTAGCAGTTGTTCTGTTAATTTCTTCAGGGCAAACGACGTATTATAGTACGATTGGAGACGCCTCATTATTCGTGATGCCGATTGTCGCGATTGTGGGTAGTTTGATAAGTGGGCTACTTATTTATCGTTTAAGTTATAAAAAAGGGGTCTCACCCACTCGTTTAATTCTGACAGGAATTGGAGTGAATGTGGGGATTAATGCGTTCATTTCGTTATATCAATTAAATATGGCACAAGGTGATTATAACCAAGTGTTAACGTGGATTAGCGGAAGTTTGTGGGGAAGTAGTTGGAAGTTCTTCTATTTGATTACTCCATTAGCTTTAATTTTCTTGGGATTAACGATTTGGAAATCAAAGATTTTAGACGTATTAGATTTAGGTGATGAAATTGCCATTGGCCTTGGGGTGAAAGTTGAAAAAGAGCGCAAGATTTTATTTATCTATGCGATTACATTGGCCGCTTTAGCAACATCTGTTGCAGGAAATATTGCTTTTCTTGGATTATTAGGGCCACAAGTGGCGAAACGTTTAGTGGGACCGGTTCATAGAAGACAAATACCAATGGCAGCTATCGTTAGCTGTATCATTGTATTATTTGCAGATTCAATTTCAAGAAATGTCTTCTCACCAATTGAAATTCCAGTTGGAATTACAATTGCGATTGTAGGGGTACCGTATTTTATCTATTTAATGCTAAAAGAATAAGAAGTGTCGGAGGAACAAGATGGAAGCTATTAAAGTGACAGACTTAGATGTGGCATATGAACAAAAATATATTATTAAAAATATGAATTTAGAGATTCCTAAAGGAAAAATCACGATGATTATTGGATCGAATGGTTGTGGAAAATCGACGTTATTAAAGACCATTGCTCGTATCATTACACCTAAAAAAGGTGAAATCCAATTAAATTGTGTAAGTATTCAACAACAAGCACCAAAAGAGATTGCTAAGAAAATGGCTGTCTTGCCACAAAGTCCAATTGTTCCCTCAGGTCTTTTAGTGAAAGAATTAGTGTCTTATGGCCGATTCCCTTATCAAAGTGCAATGGGTGGTTTAAAACAAGAAGATGTTGAGATGGTGAATTGGGCGATGAAGGTAACTGGAATTGCTGAATTTGCAGAACGTCCGGTGGATAGCTTATCAGGTGGACAACGTCAGCGTGCTTGGATTGCGATGGCGCTGGCTCAAGATACCGAAATCTTAGTGTTAGATGAGCCGACAACTTATTTAGATATGGCGCATCAATTAGAAATTTTATTGTTATTACAAAAGTTAAATAAAGAAGAAAATCGCACGATTGTCATGGTGTTACATGAACTTAATAATGCGACGAAATTTGCCGATTATTTAGTTGGGGTGAAGGATGGACAGGTCGTGTTTTCTGGTCATCCACTTGATGTGATTACAAAGGATAATTTACGTACATTGTATGGTATTGAAGCAACCTTACAATTAGATGAGAGCAAGCAGTATCCAATCTGTGTGGATTTTAATATTGAGAAGTAAGGGTTAAAAAGGAGACGCTATGTCGAAAAAGTTGTATGATAAAAATTTTAATATCTTAGTATTGGGGCAAATCATTTCTTTATTTGGTAGTTCGATTCAACGATTTGCTTTATCTTTGTACTTATTAGATTTAACGGGATCAGCGAGTGTTTTTGCGACGATTTTGGCGATTTCAATGATTCCAGTCGTCCTTATTTCACCGATTGCCGGGATGTTAGCGGATCGTGGAGATAAGAAAAAGTTAATGGTCCTTTTAGATGTATTAAGTGCGGTTTTATTAATGGCCTATGCAGGTGTTGTGTTTAATAGCAATGATCATGTATTCATTATTGCAACGGTGATGGTCTTGTTATCAACGATTTCAACGATTTATCAACCAGTTGTCAGCACGTGTATTCCAGTGATTGTCGCCGATGAGAATTTAGTTCGTGCGAATGCGATTATTCAACAAGTTTCGTCATTGAGTAATTTCTTAGGCCCAATTTTTGCCGGGATGTTATATGGATTCTTTGGGATTACCGGGGTTGTTGTGTTGAATATGGTGAGTTTCTTATTCTCTGCGATACTAGAGCTATTCTTAGATATTCCTCATGAGAAAAAAGAGGGAAAAGAAGCCTTTGCTTCGGCTTTTGTTTCAGATATGAAAGAAAGTTATACGTATTTAAGATATAAAAATCCGATTGTGTTCCGTATGCTTTTATTCTCAGGGTTTTATAATTTATTTTTGGTTCCGGTATTCAGTGTCGCAGCGCCTTATTTAATTAAGGTGACATTCGGATTATCGGCTGAAGTTTATGGATTAGCTGAGGGAATGATTGCACTAGGGATGATTCTAGGTGGACTCATTATTACATGGAAGCCAGCGAAGTTTCACATTAAACGCGTGCATCGCTTACTCTATTTAACGTCGATTTCAATGGCAATGATGGGAGTGTCTGTCTTTTTATTCCAAGGTGGTCGTAGCTCAGCGTTAGTTAGTGTGGCCTTGTTTACAGTGTTTGGAATGGTAATCATGGGAGTGCTTGGAATTGCTAATGTTTTAAGTGCGACTTATTTATATCAAGCCACTGAAAGTTCAATGTTAGGAAAAATTTTAGCGTTTGGTTCAGCATTTGCTACTTTATGTATCCCACTTGGACAAATTTTATTTGGTGGATTAATTGAAGTCTTAACAGGGCATATTTATTGGTTAATTTACATTGCTGCTATTTTAGTATTCGGTGTAACATTACTTGTTCGTTGGAATGTATTATTAATTAAAGAAGATAATAAAAACCAGTCAGCGTAAGTTGACTGGTTTTTATTTTTTACTATTATTTCGGTATTGAAGTGGGGTACATTCAAAGGTTTGTCGAAACATTTTAATGAAGTTACTCGGATATAGGTAGCCTACTTTTTGGGCAATGTCAGAAATTCTTAAATCAGTTGTACAGAGAAGGTTTGCTGCAACTGACATCCGTAAAGAGGTTGTAAATTCACCAATGGACATATGATAGTAATGGGAAAACCCCGCTTTGAGTTTTTGTGGATGAAGTAGAACCATTTCACTGAGTGTTTCGATTGTCGGTGGATGTTCGATTTGTCGGCTCAAGATGTCATGAGCTTTTTGGATGCTTTGAATATCTTGAGCATTTAAGTGTAGGTAACGATCTGTTCCAATTTGAACTTTTCCATAATCTAATTGATTCGTAAATGTATTATTGGGCGATTCTTCAATTGTTTGAATAATAATAGAAATGCATTGTAGAATATAGCTTTCTAATTGTAGTGGATCGAGTGTATTTTTATTAGAAAGAGTCTGCATCGTTTGAATAATAGAAATAACTTCTAGTGGAAGATAATGATACGTATAGTTTTTAACGAATAAATCAAAGTCAAGTTCTGTTTTTAGTAATGGTTGGATAATATCAGTAAAATAATCCTCATAAATGGTGATTTCGGCTCCGTGAAAATGTTGACCTGTACTCCATATTTGCTTCCCCTTTAATCCTTGTTCAACGACAAAGAATGAGGAAGGTTTGAATGAAGAAACCGGCTCATTATCTAATTGAAATTCTGTCGTTCCTTTATACACGGTACCAAAACGGACGAGACGTTGTGGATTATTAAATTGAATCGAGAAAGGATGATCAATGGTATAATCGGCAATACCAAAATCGTAGTACCCAGGACGTTCATATAATAGAAAATATCCATTTTTAGGCGTATTAGGATCAGTATAAAGTGTACAGTATTTTTCCGAGTTTGGAAGGAATTTCAATTCAGTTAACACTGTTTCTCGGAATTGTTGTGCAGTTTGAACATAGTTATGCATATAGATGACCTCTTGTTGTTGATATAATATATAAATCTAGATAAGTTTTTTTACATCGTAAAAAATAGGCCTAAGCTATGAGCTTAATCTTCAATTAAGCCACGTAGCGTAGGGAACCCAAGCCCTACCAGCGGTAGATACATTTTCTTCGAAAATGGTAGGTGACCCCCACACTATAGGATGCCTTGGTATAAGTGGTTCATCAAATAAGTCTGATGTAGAGGGGTAAGATATATCTCTGTTCCTATAATAGATTAGTTAATAATTAACTTTAAAATGAGATGACGTATATGTAGAAGTATATCACAGATATTAAGAGAAATTTTAAAAATGTAATTCATAGAATATAAATGTTTTGTGTGCTATAATACAGGTGTTAAGGAGGAATGTGGATGGCACTAGGGATCTTATTGATTTTTATGATCAGTTTGTTTGTGGTGACGTTGATATGTGTGGCATTATTATGGATAGCAAAGCGTGAACGCTTTAATCAAGTGATGGTATGGCTTTGTTTTTTAATTAGTTGGTATATTGTATATTTATCCGTTAGTTCATTACCAACTAATTATATTATTTCAAAAATGATTGCATGGCTGATTGGTGGAGTAAGTCTTATTGGAATGGGGTGCTTCTTTAAGAAAAAATTATTACTGGCAAAGATTTTTATCACGTTATCAATTAGTTTAGGGATTATCCAATTATTTTTCTTTTAAATATATATACAAACAGAAATGTATTTTATAATTTTGAATTATTCTTAGTTGCTTAACCGCTTTGAGACGAAAGCTCCCTATAGTCCAGATAAAAGTTTTTGCCATGTGAAAAACTTATCTGGACTTATATATAAGAAGTGACTTTTGTAAATCAGTTAATCATTTATACAGCGGTAGGAAAACTTCACACGAGTGGAGTTTTTTTATCTATATATAAACCGAAAAGTATTTTACATCTAAGGTAGCAAATAAAAAATACTGATCTATTTTACCTATCAAGACATCCTATAGTTCAGCTAAAAATTTTCTCTCAAGAAAATTTATCTGGACTTATATATTCATTGATACAAAATATGCTTAATGGAATAGGATAGAAAAGAAGGTCATTAATGAACAGGTAATAACCCAATAGATTAAACTATAGAAGTGTAGCAATATTTTGAAAAAAACAGTAAAGTAACAAAGAAAGAAGTATAGAAGTTATATAGAAATAAGGATTAGTATTTTTTAAGTCATGTGTGGAAGAATAAAAAGTAAGAGGCATTTTATAATATCTCTTATGATTTGTATTTATTCGTTTTTTATCGAAATATGTATAGAGGGAGATAGTTAAAATTATTGTTTAAGAATATATAATGTAAGAAGTTTGAATCATTTAATAAGAATAGGAAATATTTTTGTGAATTTATTTAACAGTGTATTAAGTAATAACTTTGAACTTGTGCCCTACTAGAGGAGGAAACATTCATCTGTACGTATTTAACAGTGCATCAGGTGATAACTTTGAATTAGCCCCACCAGTGGAAGATTTGCTTCACATTGTTCAGCGGTGGGGGCCCCGCCCCATAGCCTACCAGTGGAGGAAAGCTATGACCTTTTTCTGCGAAAAAGTCACATAGCGTAGGGAACCTATTTCCCAGGAAATTGAAAAGCTAGACCGATGGGTCTAGCTAAAAGATATTAGGAGAGGATGAAGTTATTCAAGTTCAAATGATTGACAATCTGTACATTCGACTTGAGTTGGATTTTTTTCATGTGTTCCAACTTTAATTGTCTCTAGTTTGCAGTAGTGTTTATTTTTATTGTTAAATTTACAACTGCTGACATTACATTTGATACTAGGATTTTTATCTAACATACCAAATCCTCCAGACTTAGAAGTTTGTTGTGTGTCACAACAATTATAGTATACGAAGGATAATGTCGAATATGAGTGTAAAAAGTTAACAATTCAGAAAGTTTGAAGAACAAAATAATATCTGTTATAATGAGAATAAATAATTTGAAGTTAAAAGTAATGAGGTGACGTCATGAAAAAGAAGAAGGTTGTGATTGGATCTGGGATTGCCGCAACGGCAACAGTAGCTGCTTTAGGTGCTGCAACTTGGATTATTGGTGGAATGGTCTATGATGGGACCGTTGGAAAGAAACCATCTGTGAAAGCAGAAGATATGAAAGAGTTTTATTCGACGCGAGAGGATAAAGTGTTAGATACTCTTGCAAATTATGAACATGAGACGGTATTTGTTAAAAGTGAAGTTAATGATTACGAAGTTGAGACACTGAGTATTAAAGCTAACGAGGAAACATCAGATGCGATGATCGTTGTACACGGAATCGGAAGTAATTATCATGAAGTCTTAAATGTTGCTTTTAATTACTTAGAAAATGGTTATAATGTCGTCGTTTATCATCAACGTAATACGGGATTAACAGGTGGGGATAATTATACGTTTGGATTATATGAACGTTTTGACTTAGAAGCTGTTGCACAGTATACTCGTTCACTTTATCGAGATGGAATTATCGGTGTACACGGATTTTCAATGGGAGCTGCAACATCAACCATGCATACCGAGTTAAATGAAGAAGCACGAAATGTTGATTTTTATGTGCTAGATGCGCCATATCATACGATGGAGAGTGCTGTTGAATTAGGAATTATTGCCGAAGATATTCCATTTTTACCAGTCAGTTTTGCTAAATGGGCGGGGAATGTTGTCTTGAAGGTAAAAGAACATTTAACTTATGATGATATTCAGCCTGTTGATGCGGTAAAAAATATTAGTGTTCCTGTTCTTTTAATTCATGGAACAGATGATAAAGTGACGCCTCCTGAAAGTAGTCAGTATATTTATGATGCGATTCCGCATGAAAATAAGAAATTATGGTATATTGAAGGACTGGGTCACTGTGAGGCGGATAGTCTCATAGAGAAAGAATATTTTGACGGAATTTATCAGTTTATTAATACCTATGTGAAGCCAGGAAAATAATCCTGGTTTTTTTATACCAAAATCCAAATTTATATTATGAAAAAATCAGCTATATTAATTTTTTTGTAAATTTTTTTAATAAATATCCAATTTATAGGAATAATATCGAAGGTGACAAATTTGCAAGATTATTGTTACGTATTGAAATAGGAGATTATCGACTGGAGCAGTATTATGAAGACATCAAGAGCAAGGAGATGATACAATGAAACGATTAATAGAAGTTCTTCGAGTGATTGTGTTAGTAGTGATGGCTGGTTATGATGAATATACCTTTAAACTATATAATAAGTAGTTATTTTTGATATCAATAACAATTTTATTGCTTTTATAATTAGGCAGTGTTCATAATGGCTGAATGTAGGGATGTAAAAAATTAATCTGTTTTTAGATAGAAACTGAATAAAGGAGGTTGATCATGAAGGTAATCTTAGAAGTTATAGAAGTGATTATCTGTGTGGTTTTATTCGGATATCAAGAGGAAAAGTCGGAGTGTCAAAAATGCAAGTAGAGATGAAGGGTCCGAATATCGTAAAAATTTGATGATTTAGGCTTTTTTCAAGATAAATCTTTTGAGGTATAAGGGATATAATAAGACGCATAGAAACTAAAAAATATTTCATATTTTTGAAATCAACCTTAGTTCATCAACCAGTTTGAGATTGGAACCTCTGGAGTTTTCGAAGAAAATATATTCTCAACTGGTAGGAGATTTCCTACGCTAGTAGGGGTTATTTTCTACGATATGAAAAACTTATCGGTATGTATATATTTAACGTGCTCAAAAGGAAAGTTTATCTTTTTAGAGGAGTAGCTAGTTATTTGGAATTGAATTAACCGATATTAAGGTATATGAAAATGGAGGTATATACAATGAGATGGTTTAAATGGATGGGGATGTTACTAGGCGTTGGAATATTACTAGGTGCATGTTCATCAAAGAAGTTAAGTGAATCTGATCAGTTATTAGTTGATTACTTAGTTCAAGATTATCAAACATACTTTGATTTTCCGTTAGTCTTGAATGATTTTTCAGCAACAGTCCTGAATTATATAATTAAGT
>NZ_JAMQUU010000080.1:0-21308 GCF_025594975.1 Turicibacter sp. T129
CCATGCCGGGCGCACATAAAAGCTCCCTCATTTGAATCATACTAAGGGAGCTTCGAAAAATACTATCCTAAAATAGATGATAACAGGATAGTCTCTATTTCTTAAATGTAGCTCAACACAAATTTGCATTTGTGACAGTGATGCATATATTCTATACACCCCCAGGTCTATAACCTTAAAGCTTCAGTTATAGCCTTCGGCGGTTATTCCTTTCTTCATACTTCATTGCGCTTACCTCATTATGAATACTCTTAAGAACCGCAGCCTCTACCTTAATTATTTATTATTAAGTTATTAATTATTTTAAAACATTTTCCATTATTTGTAAATAATATCAAACAAACTTAGTATATTCAAATCATTTAGCCTAATATTTCACTAACTCTACAATTAAAACTATATTCAATACCTAATAAATTTATACGGTACATTTCAGTTTTAATTAATTATTTATTACTAACCCAATCAGCCTATCTCATATTATATTAAACCCTAGGTTCTTTTGATTAAGGTTATTAGGGATTTTATTTTGTCGTTGATTAAGATATGATATAAATGATATAGTCATTTTTATCTATAAAGAAATGAGGTGACAAGATGTTTGAAGAGTTTGTGATGCAACCTTTATCTATGCTTTATGAAGATGGAACTTACGATGAAATCCCTTATTGTGCGAATTGTAATCTAGAAGTTGGACCAGGTGGGCGTGTCGATTCACGTTTCCCAATGCAGGATGATTATAATCGTTGTCGTGAATGTGTAGGGAAATAATAAAAACCACTTGCCGCCCTTGAAACGGTAAGTGTTTTTTTTGTTATGACAGATTGTAATATGAAGTGCGATACCTAAAGAAACCTCAATACTAGATTGAGGTTTCTTTTATTCAATTAACGCACGGTATCTAATGTTTCTTTTAAAATTGAGACGGATTTAGTTAATTGTTCGAGTTCTTCTGGACTAATATTTAAGTTAAAGACTTCGCGAATTCCGTTACGATTGACAATCGCAGGCACACCGGTAAAGATATCATGAAGACCATATTCACCATCTAAATAAGCTGACACTGGTAAGACTGAGTTTTCGTCATTTAGGATAGCTTTAACAATACGCGTGATACACATCCCAATTCCGTAATAAGTGGCGCGTTTACGTTCAATAATATGATAAGCAGCATCACGGACGTTGACATAGATTTCTTCTAAATCTTCTCTTTTATATTCTGGATGATCTTTAATAATATCGAAGATTGGTTTGACACCGACGCTTGTATGTGACCATAATGGCGTTTCAGTATCACCATGCTCACCGACAATATAACCGTGAACGTTACGAGGATCGACGTCTAAATATTTACCCATTTGGTATCTTAAACGAGCGGTATCAAGTGTTGTTCCGGTCCCAATGACACGATGTTTTGGTAAACCTGATTCTTGCCAAGCAATATAAGTTAAGACATCAACAGGGTTACTTGCAATTAACAGAATTCCATTAAATCCTGATTGCATAACATTTTTAATAACATCACGCATGATTTTCGCATTTCGTTCAACTAAGGCTAAGCGTGTTTCTCCGGGTTGTTGATTAACACCAGCTGTCACAACAACGATATCGGCTGTTTTACAGTCTGAGTAATCTCCAGCCCAGATTTCAATTTTTTCTGGGCCAAATGGAATCCCGTGATTTAAGTCCATGGCTTCACCAACAGCTTTTTCATGATTAACGTCAATTAGAACTAACTCCTCAGCTCCACCTTGGTTTACCATTGAATACGCAAAGCTCATTCCAACAAATCCTGTACCAACTAATACAACACGTCTAGTTCCAGTCTGCATAGCGACTACCTCCTTTAGTTTTACTTCATTAGTATGTACGAATTAGTCATTTCTAATTGCGAAATTTGTCGAAAACATTAGAGTTATGTTATAGAACTTGGTGATATAATGATTAATAATTATCCACTTTTGAAAGGAGAATAAAGATGTTAGCATTAAGATATACTAAACTAGAAGATATTGAACGTGTCATGGAGATTATTAAACAAGCTCAACAATATTTCAAAGAAAAGGGAATCAATCAATGGCAAAATGGTTATCCAAATGCTAAAGTCATTGAAAATGATATTAAAAATGGACATAGTTTTGTCTTAATAAAAAATAATGAGATTGTTGGAACCATCGCTATTTCTTTTGAAGGAGAAGCTACTTATAATAAAATTTTTGAAGGGGATTGGAAAAGTAATGATAACTATGCCGTCATCCATCGGATTGCAGTTGATCATGAGTTAAAAGGAATCGGGCTCTCATCTGAAATGATTAAACAAACTGAATTAATGTGTAATAAAAAAAGTGTTGGTAGCATTAAAGTCGATACACATGAGGATAACCAAGCGATGCAACGCTCTCTTATAAAAAATGGATTTGATTATTGCGGTGTCATTTATCTAGCTGATGGCAGTAAACGTGTAGCTTTTGAAAAATGTTTATAATGAAATAAAGCCTATATCGAAAATTGATATAGGCTTTATTTTATTTATTATTCAGCTAATTCTTCTACTGGTTGCGGTTTAACAATTTCTTTTTCAATTCCAACAATATTTAAGATTTTTTCTGAGCGTTCTCGCGTTGAACCTGTGATAACTTCATACTTCACATTCTCTGCATTTAAGAAGTTTAAGATTGCATCATCCACCATTTGAGCAACTTCTTCATCCTGCCAACGAACTCCATCTTTTTTATATCCAAATTCACGAGGTACAAAGAAGATATAGTCGTACTGAGGTAAGTCACGAATTGCTAAACTATATAAGTCATTTAAAATCTCAATTTCTTTTTTAGTACGTTTTTTATCTCCAAGCATTAAGCGTCCATAAATATATGGAACAAATGTTGCGTAATCCGTAACTGCATATTCATGTCCATCTAATGCTTTTTCTAAATGTAATTGTCCTAAATAAATTCCGTATTGCTCTGAAATTGATTCGATCATTCCTTTATCACGTAAATAATCGGTACTATATTCAGTCGCAACCCCGACATTAATATCACGGATTTTCATATCCACATATAATTGTTGAATTAACGTTGTTTTACCACATCTTGGTCCACCTAGAATTGCAATTCTTACTGTCATTTTTCACTTCTCCAATGTATAGAAATTTTTCATCATAAGCAGCTCTTTTGAAGTTAAATTATATCAATAAATGAAACTTTTTTCAACGACAATTTGTTTCAAATTAAGACATAATATACCAATTAAAAAGTAAAAAACCTTATCATAAGGATAAGGCTTTATTTATTATTTTTGCGTTGTACGGTATTGAATGGCTAATCCTTTTAAGAAATTACGTAAGTAACGATCGCCACACTCTTTATAATTTTTATGTCCTTCTTTACGAAGTACGGCACTTAATTCGCCCTTTGAAATTTTAACACCCGCTAATCCTAAAATATCAATAACTTCCTCTGACGTTAAAGATAGTGCAATTTTTAATTTCTTTAATACGATATTATTAATGTTATTACGTCTTGTAATACTAACTGGATTTTCAGGTTGTCCAGATTTCTTTTCTTGTGGACCACGTTTAAACGTAATTAATCCATTTAAGAATGCATCTAACATTTTATTGTTACATGGTAAGGTTTCATTACTGTCAGCATCTTGAAAACCAAATTCTTCTTTTACTTTGGTTAACATTTTTTTTACTTCTTCCTCTGTGACTTCTACTCCACCAAGTTTGAAAATTTTAACCATTTGTCCATCTTTTAAGTTTAGTGCATATCGAATACGAATTAAGATATCGTTATTATTCATGTTAGAACCTCCGTTTTTTGATACATCTTTTTTATTATACCAAATTATCTATATAGAAACAGAAATGTATTTTATAATTCTACATTGGTCTCAATTAGAGGCATCTGTTTATTATTTTGAATCATACTAATACTAAATCTATACCTTTCGAAATTCGTTAATTTAATCCCATATTATTTGTAATACTTTTTTAATTTATCGTCCCCTGTTAAAAAATTAATATTCCCCCTAATATAAATAGCTTCTTCTAGCTGCTATATAAAATAAAAAAAGTCATTATAGCCTATTAATGATTCTTTGGACAGTAAAAAGCACTTATCTTTTAGATAAGTGCTTTTTACTATAATGATTTTGGTGTGACTAATTCTAAATGATAGAAATCTTCATAACCATAATCTCCAACATGATTTAAGTAAACACGAATAATGGCACGAATATTTGTACCACAGCTACGAAGTTCATCCTCTAATTCATCACTGTTATGATAGTCAATTAAACGATCTACCACTTCAGCGATTGTTGAGCGATCCAGCTCTAAAAGCTCCACATTAGACTCAATATAACTTCCTTCACGTAAGAACATCACTAAATAATGTTGATCCATCTTCTAAACCTCCTGCTGTCATATTTCCTTTATTATATCATAACTCATATTTTCTTAATCAGTTGAACAATATATTAATGAAACGACTTTTTTCGACACTATTTTCTCTTTTTAGTCGACAAGTTATGTAAATCACAGTATACTTAGAAAGATTTGCAACAAGAAATCTCGCTAAAGGGTGTGAAAATATGCGCTTAAATAAATTTATTAGTGAATCTGGAAAAGCTTCTCGACGTGGAGCTGATAAACTAATTGAAGAAGGACGCGTGAAAATTAACGGTCGTAAAGCTAAAATCGGTGATCAAGTGAAGCCAGGTGATGAGGTTATGGTTAATGGGCAACGTATTCGTTTGGCACGTAACAATGTCTATCTTGCTTTAAATAAACCTGTTGGAATTACATGTACTACTGAGAAAAATGTTAAAGGAAATATCGTTGACTTAGTTAACCACCCATTACGCGTGTTTAATATCGGTCGTTTAGATAAAGATTCAGATGGTTTAATTTTATTAACAAATGATGGTGATATTGTTAATAAAATTTTACGTGCTGAAAACAATCATGAAAAGGAATATATTGTATCTGTTGATAAGCCAATCACACCTGAATTCGTTGAAAAAATGTCTAAAGGCGTTCGTATCCTTGGAACAAAAACATTACCATGTAAAGTTGAACAACTTTCAAAATATGAATTTAAAATTATCTTAACTCAAGGATTAAATCGTCAAATTCGTCGTATGTGTGAAGCATTAGGATATGAAGTTTATCGTCTTCAGCGTGTTCGAATCATGAATATTCACTTAGGTAACTTACCCGTTGGACAATGGCGTGACTTAACTAAGAAAGAAAAAACACGTTTATTCCAAGACTTAAATTATACACCGCAAGAATGGTAGTAAAAACTCGCACCTAATATTAGGTGCGAGTTTTTATTTATATTGAATTGTTGATAGCCCATGCTTAGCACAACAATCATTAGTAATCTTAACGACAAGTTGATGAAGTTTTTCTTCATATAGCTTACGATACATTTCATCTTCTTTCATTGAACTTGAAACAAAAATAATGTGATTATGTAAAACCTTTGAATGTGTGTGTGTAGCAACCACATAATCAGAGTAGTCTTTTAAAAATTGAGTGGCAAACTCGATTCCAATTTGGTGAGCTACCTCTGGTTTAACATACTCATCAACAGGAAATCGTTGCATAATATGATAAGCTGACTCTAGTTGATGAATAGGTTCATTTGTCGTTGTGAATTTATAAATAAGTTCACTATCCCCAGTTTTTTTCTTATCTATGATGGCATCAATTTTCTTATGGTAGTCTTTGGTGATCTTATAAATCTTGATGAATGCCATAGGCTCACTCCCTTTATCAACATGATACATACTTCTACATTATAATACTCCTAAAATTTCTAATTTTCAAACAAATTACGACTTTTTCTCCACTTCGTGTTATTTTTTAATCTGCTTCATTTCGCTTCATTTGTTTCATTAATTCTTTTGTTTTTATATCGCTTTTCATCGATTCACTAATTTTTTGTAAAGCTTTATTGTAAGTAAATGTATCCAGTTGTGTCTGCTTTAAATAACTTAAAGTTAGATGAGGATAACTCACATAGCAAGCGGATATTGCCCATGCGATTGCCATACGAACGTAGTACCCTGAATGCTGAACCTGATCTAATTCCCGAAGAACATCTGTTACATATTGGTTATCTACATAGTAAATTAACAGCATAACAACAGCAAATCTCACTTCAAACTCTTGATCCGACGAAAGATAAGAGGTAATCATAGGCCAAAATTGTTTTTGATACTGCTTCGTAATCTTGAGTCCAGAACAAAAACTATCACAAACAGACCAATTATTAATCTGAGGCACAAAAATTTGAATGTGCTTCATCACTTCATGAATAGAAATATCTTTAATATAGCCAATGACCATCCCTCTTAGCATAATTTCTTCAAAGTAAATATCATCATTTTGGTTCAAAAATTCACGCCAATTTTCTTTTGCGATTTGCTTTGCGATTTTACGTAAGACTGGTAAACGAACACCTAAAATATCCGGTGTTCCCGGAAGCAAACGAGATGAAAACCGCTGATAACTTGGTTCTGCTAATTCTAAAAGTTGTGCTTTAACATTCATATGAAATCCCCTCTAAAGTTAGTAAATACTTTTTCATCTCTAGCCCCGCTGCAAAACCGATGAGTTTTCCATTAGCACCAATCACACGATGACAAGGAATGAGAAGTAAAATAGGATTTTTATTATTTGCCATTCCTATCGCACGCGAAGCTTTTGGACTCCCAATCTGTTCTGCGATTTGTTTATAACTATAAGTTTTTCCACAAGGAATATTTCGAAGGGCTTGCCAAACTTTCTGTTGAAAATGAGTTCCTGCTGGAGCTAATGGTAAGTCGAAAGATTGGCGCAGTCCATTGAAGTATTCATCAAGCTGCTTGACTGCTTCTTTAATTAAGTCCGTCTCTTCTTGAATGGCATTTTCAATTTGTAAAAGATGTGCTAAGTATAAATTTGTAATTCCTCGATCATTGTGTACAATAACTAATTTTCCGATTGGACTTTCATAATAGTGATAATACTTCATTTCTTTCACCTCTTATACAATCTTTAATCCCAAGAGTTGTGCTAATTGAACAGCTTGTTCTGTTGAGACAGTTAACCCCTTTAACTGTTCCATCGGAATGATGACTTGATGAATCTCACACGTCGAGAAATCTAAAGTAGCTAATGAGGTATTAATAAATTCACTTTCAGATAAATTACAAGTATCATAACTTACCTTCCTGTAACTACACTCATTAAAACTACTATTCATCATTTGATTATTAATAAAATTCACCGACTTAAATTTACTGTATGAGAAGTTTGCATAACGTGCAGTATTATCCTTAAATAATGTATTCTGAATACTACTATTTGAAAAATCACTTCCAGTTAAACGACAATTAATAAACTCACAACGATGAATTGTTCCATCCATCAATTTAAGATGAGATAAATCACAGTTATCAAATGTCGTATCTGTTAAATCAATTCGGTCGAATTGACAACTTTCAAAGATTACATTTTTAAAATAACATTTATTTAAATACAATCGATCAATACATTGATCTGTAATCATTGTATTTTCAAATAGAGCTCCTTCAAGATACGGATCATCCATGATGGCTTCCTCAAAAATCAAATCTTCTTTGGAATATTTCATTCGCTTTGGCTTCTGAATTTTTTGCATACTTTCCTTTTCCCCTATGTTATTGTTTATTCCATCATACCATGCACTATCATGATAAAGAAGAAATTCTTTTTTAAAGACAAATTTATCTTTTCCCACACAGTATATCAGTCATTTTCTTTATAAAAATCCGTGCATATTATCTCCTCTAATATAACAGATTTTTTATATCCTCATATTTTCTATATTTACTATTACAAACTAAATGTTTGAAGTTTTTATCATTCCCCCTCCTATAGTCTCAGTAAAATTTTTGTAATGAACAAAATTTACTAAGATTTACATCTTTCTGATTGTTGAATGTTTACAGATTGATTTTCTGCTATACTAATTAAAAAATTAACTCCTTTTTGCGATTATGAGTTAGCTTATATTGTATATCTGCTTTAAAATCACTGAATAACATAACATTCAATCCCTTTTCTTAAAAAAATCCTCTCAATGCTGATTGTTCCATCCTTTCATCTTTTTCCATGTGCCCTTTTGGGAAACACCAATGTCCATTTTTTTTACTTTTTACAGCCAAAAACTCAATCTTATTAAATAAATTTCTATATTTAAACCCAAAAATAATCTAGATATTTTAATTCAGCTTAGTTCTTATAATACTTTGATAGTAAGACTGACTATAGTCATGATAAAAATTTTCCTTATAGAAAATTTATCGTGGCTTATATAACTATAATTACTCCACATGATTTTTCAATATTTATCTTTCTCTCTCCTATATTTTAAATCAACGAAAAATTACCATATATATAATTTTAGATAGAATTATTTTATTAAATATTTCTTCACTTTTGCATTCCCGTTATTAGACGATTATCCTACATAATAAAAGGAGCTATCTCCAAATAACTAAATCTCTCCAGTTATTTTGAAGACTGCTCCTCTATTTCAAGATTATATCAAAATTTAATACTTATTTCATGTATTTGGAAACTTAACAAGTGCCTGGCTTTTTATAATTGGCACTTCCTGTGTTAACTGAATAACTGATTGAATCAATCCTAATAAGTCGGCATTGTTAGCTCCAATAATTCGTTGTTGAATTTGCAGACTATAATAATTTTCATAAGGCTGTTGAATCGGATAAATGGTATTAACAGCTGTTATCATTGGTTGCACTAATTCTTGTCGAATACTAGCATACGGATTAAAATGTCCTCGACTTTCTAGCATAAATGTTTGCCCCGTGGCAGGACACGTCACACCCAATGTTCCGTTCATATTAATATATCCTGCTTGACAGGTTAGTTTTCTTGAGAGGTCTTCTTCATCTAAAATGAGTTTAAGTTTGTTATTTTCTAAGTTATAAAGACGAGCAATGGCATAGTCTCCACTTCCGCCTGTCCGTCCCGTAATAAGAATTTGACTATGATTTGTTTTTAAAAAATCTCCTAAAAATAAGCGAATATCATATCCCGTTAAATCTAATTGAAATCTCAATTTTCTATCATCCATATAATGAATCAACAATTCCAATTGTTGAATGTAAGATTGACTTGGACTATAAGGTGTCCCAAATAAAACGACTTTTTCACAATTATAATCCCCATCTACATCACCATATTGAATACTAATTACAGTTTGGTCAACTTGCATATCCCCCATTCCTCCTCTCATATCTTTAAATTATATGACAGGATTTTGAGAAACATGTTATAATGTGAAAAAATCCATATAAAAGGAGTTGTTTGTTTGAAGCAAACATTATTACTGCAATCCGTCCAATAAGGGAGGATTGACATGCATCCTCCCAGACCTATAACTAATTAGTAGGAGGAACTGAAAATGACATTAATCATTAAATGTGAAGAAAAAACTGAATTTGAAATGATTTATCACTTTATAAAAGAAGCTTTTGAAACAGCGGCTGTTTCTGACGGTACTGAACAAGACTTCGTTAACATGCTTCGCGTGAGTGAAAACTATATTCCTGAACTAGCATTAGTCGCAACAGACAACAAACAATTAATTGGACATATCATGCTTACAAAATTTGCGTTTAAGGGAATGCTTCTTTTAGCCCCACTCACTGTTAAATTAGATTATCGCCATCAAGGAGTTGGAACAAAACTCGTTCAAAAAGCTTTTGAGTTAGCAAAAGAAATGAACTATACGTCAGTCGTTGTATTAGGTGATCCTGATTATTATGGTCGATTTGGATTCAAACCTTCTGTGAACTTTGGTATTACTTGTACAAATGAGATTCCTTCAGAGTATGTTCAAATCGTTGAACTACAAGAAGGAGCACTAGATTCGGTTAATGGAACAATTTCATTCTAAACACGAGAAAAGGGAAATCAATATGATTTCCCTTTATATATATTTTGGATTAATTAAACTACTCGGCTGTTGAATGAACTTTTAATTAAATCTTTGATTTGAACTCCACCATTGGATTTTCTAAATGCTGATTTACAATATAGCCTCCTTCTTCATTTGGCTTTGAAGATATCGCTTTAATACAATATACTCATCCTCTTTTTAAAATCTCAACTCTATTTTAAAAAAGTTATTCACCGTAGCCCATCTCTACGACAAATAACTTTTACTCATATACTATGATTAAAAAAAACGATCCACTTGTATTAGACATACACTTCCCACTTAGAGAGTAGTAATTTAGAATAGAACCATTCATCAACGAATGTGAATGTTAGGGTACATCGGGTAATGTACATTCATATCATTTAAAAATAGTAATCTATTCTATATTCACTCTCTCTAGTTACAGTATATCGAACACTGTCGAATTATCCAAGTGTGCAAACGCAAACAATGAGATGAATTATCAATATAAGAATCCATTATCGCATACTTCTAAGATTTAAGCTATATTTTTTGCTAATTTTTGCTATAATTAATAGAATAAATGATATAAACGATGTATCTTTTCATCTAATGTTTGAACACTAAAGATCCCTGCTTCTTTAATATATGGTTTTTCATCAATCGTTACCACGATAGCTGGAACAGAAAAAATATTAAAAGATGCTGCAAGTTCTGCTTGTGTATCTACATTAATGAGATGAAGTTTAATTTCAGGATACTGTTTTAATAATTGTTCCACTTTAGGAAATAGTGCAAGACATGCACTACACCTAGAACTTTTAAAATAGTGCAGAGTCATCATAAAATCATCCTTTCTTTTTAAATTTATGCTATCAATTTCTAGTGTTATTAATATCAAATGGGGGGCCTGTATGAAAGTCAAATATTTAATCATTGCTGCCATTACAACTTTTTTAATTATTAAATTACCACTCAAGCCATATGTTATTGTTCACCAATATGATAATTATCTTGACATAGCACTAGAACATATCGATTTAACTGGGGTGGATATTCCTTTCATAGTAGAGACAGTTGATACTGCAGGTGGATATGAGGTTCAACTCAACTGGAAAGAGGTTTTAACACTAATTGCGATTAATCGAGAGAATAATTTATATAATCTTGATGAAACGATAATCAAAACAGCAGCTTCTCGATTCATTGATGGAGAGAGAGTAAAATCCCTAGATGAAGTGTTAGTCGATTCTCTTTACACGAATGAAGAACGTGAGCGTGCTAAGACATATATGGAGGACTTAAAATATGAAGGTTATACCCCTCATAAATTACAGCCTTCTGCGAAGGAAACTTTATTTATTAATCAGTTAGTTAATCCCGCTAAAATCAATTATAGAAAAACAGGGATTTTACCGTCAATTACAATTGCTCAAGCTATTCTAGAATCTAACTGGGGCCAATCTGAATTAAGTCGTAATGAGTATAACCTCTTCGGAATTAAAGCGGATGATTCTTGGGATGGAGATTATGCTACTTACACAACGACAGAGTATGATAATGAAGTAATTGATGCAGATTTTCGTGAATATGATAATTGGCTGGCTTCAATCGAGGACCATGCGAACTTCTTATTAAATAATGAATGTTATCATGAAGCAGGTGTATTTGATGCCAAAAATTATCGCATTCAAGCTAAAGCAATTGAAGTGGGGGGATATAGTACAGCTGTGGACATCGCTGGAAATCTTGAGTATGCAAAACGACTTTGCGAACTAATCCGTCAATATAACTTACAACTTCTTGATCATGAAGTTATGCATAATTAAATGTATCGATTATTTATTACAGGAGATGTTTAGTCGACTGATTATTAATTACTTTTCCTATTTCAATGAAATTTTTTAAAGCAAAAAAGGAACCGATTTTTAAATCAGTTCCTTTTTTTGCTTTAGTCGCTAAATACAAACAGAAATAATTTCTACATTTACGATAGCAATCTAAATATTTGATAGTTATACCCCTCAAGTCAGACTATAGTCTGGGGGCCACCTATGCTACGGAGTAAGTTTAAGAACTCGTAGCTTTCCTCCCCTGATAGGGCTTGGGTCACCTAGCGATTTCTGAAAGAAATCTAATCCTCCACTACTAGGGCTTTAGTTTTTATCGTGCAAAAAACTTAAATAGACTTATATAAATTATTTTTCGTTTTATATATAAATCGCTTTTGATAAGATGAGACACTTTTAAAATCCTACTTTGCACCAGTGATATTTTTATGTTTAAATAGTTACTCCCCTATTTGACTCTTAGCAAATTTTAAAAAGTTTAAATATTTTTCTTTTTGTAAAGATGATTTTAAATAGATAAAATTGAATTCGCGATTGAGATTAATTCCTTCAACTTGAATTTGTTTTAATTCTTTTCTTTCTAATTCCTCTTTAACGGCTTCTTTATAAATAAACGTCACACCATGATTTTGTTTGATTAGATACTTCAAAAGTTTTAAATTTCCAATTTCATCAAGCTGTTTAAATTGGTTAAGTGAACTATTCGTATTAGCTAGCAATTTCTCTAAGATGTCTCGACTTCCTGATCCAACCTCACGGATAATGAGTCGTTGCTTTTTTAATTCCTCTAGTGTGATGACTTCATCTAAGGGGCTATTAGCTGCTGCTACTAAAATGAACTCATCCTTCTTAAGTAAATGATGCTCGAATTGCTCTTTATCAAAATATCCTTCGATAAAGGCAAATTCTATTTTACCTTTTAAAAGAGCATCGATTAAATGAGTTGTATTTTGAACTTTAAAGTTAAGTTGAATATCTGGAAACCTCTTTAGATAAGCATCTAAGATGGTCGGCATGACATAGTCTGCTATCGTTAAGGTTGCCCCAAAATTAAGTCGCACTTGTTTTGTTTTTAATTCATACATCTCTGTTTCGGTTGATTTTAATAAAGCCTGTGTTTTTAATGCATACTGTAAAAGAACCTGTGCTGATTCTGTAAGTCGCATCTTCTTCCCTTCATAAACTAATAATTTAGTATTATACGTTTCTTCTAAATATTTAATATGCTGGGTTACTGCGGGTTGGGTTAAACAAAGATGCTGGGCTGTTTTAGTTAAACTTCTTGTTTCGCACACATCAATAAATGTGAGCAATCGATAATCAATCATACTCCACCTACTATAAGAAATATTTATATTTGTATAAAAATGTATAATTTTTATTATATCAATTTACATGGTATTGTAAAGATACAATAAAAATTAGGAGGAGTTTTATGAAAAAAATTTTACCTGGTGTACTTCTTTCATTAGCAATTGCAATTATTGCAACGATTTTAAATCAATATGTTCATATCATTGGGGCGAGTGTATTTGCACTTTTAATGGGGATGGCTATTAACTTTTTCATGAAAGACACTACGACATACAAAGCTGGAATTACTTTTAGCTCAAAAAAACTTTTAAAAGTTGCCATTGTCTTATTAGGAACAAGCTTAAGTGTTAGCCAAATTATTCATGTTGGTAAATACTCACTTGTTGTTATGGTCTTCACTTTAGCGGCAGCATTTGGATTCGGTTATCTATTCGGAAAACTATTTAAAATGGACTGGAAACTTAGTTCATTAATTTCAGCTGGAACGGGAATTTGTGGTGGAACAGCAGTTGCCACTTTATCACAAGTTATTGATGCAGATGATTCAGACGTCGCGTATGCTATTTCTGCAACATTTATTTTTGATGTTGTCATGGTTATCTTATTCCCTATTATGGGTGCGGCTCTTGGGCTAAGTGATATGGCCTTTGGATTATGGGCTGGTACAGCCGTAAATGATACATCTTCAGTTGTTGCAGCGGGATATGCCTATAGTGATGCAGCGGGTGATTTCGCAACGATCGTAAAATTAACACGTACGTTATCAATTATTCCTGTCGTATTAGCATTCTCATATTTAAATGAAAAATTAAAAATGAAACAAAATGCAGGTGCAGCAGTTGAGCAAAAGAAAGTTAACCTCAAAAAGATTTTCCCTTGGTTCATTTTATTATTCTTAGGAGCTGCTTTATTAAATAGTGTTGGTATTATTCCAGCAGCATTAAGTTCAACTCTTTCAACATTAAGTAAATTCTTTATGGTTATGGCATTAGCTGCAATCGGATTAAAAACAGATATTCGTGATGTAACAAAATCTGGTTTCCTTCCTATGCTTCATGGATTCATTATTTCAGCCATTGTTGTAATTGTGGCATTATTAGTTCAAGTTTTATTAGGACAAGTCTAATAACATAATTTAAAACCTCACTGATAGTATTCTGATTTTCACATTCAGTACTATCTTGTGAGGCTTTTTTTATTATTTGAGGTAATCTATTTTACAATTGATCTAAACTCTTCTATGCTATTAACCATCTCAACTGAAATATGAGCAGAGCAGAATACAGATAAATCCATTTTCACCCTCACTCATTCAAATCACTTTTTCTGATAGTCAATTAAAATAATCCGCTAATTATTTAACAGGCTTCCCATGCGAATTTCCTTGTTTCATCATTTCAAAATGATCATACTAAGAAAAAACAATCTTAGGATTAAAGAAACTAATTTTTTATTTAATTTTTCACTTCAGTGATTTTCATATATCCTAATCAATACAAACACCTTAAAAGATTCACCTTTACATGACTCTAATTTCTCCATCAAATGACTACTTCCTAAACGAACCTTTTCTTCCTCAATTAACTTCTTATTGAATACTTTATAATTTTTTGTCTCTGATAGCTCTTTTATTTAAAAATTCATCTGACACAAATCAATAAACCTCTAGTACTTTATCGCAAGCAATAGCACATGATTCACAAGCTTGTGCACAACGTAAACAATGTTGATAAGTATGTGCATGTTTCATACATTCGACACTACAAACACGACAGATCTCTGCGCACACTTGACAAAGTTGATTCTTAAAGTTTGTTTGTGACGATAAAGCTTTTGCAACAAAAGAACAAATATCAGCACAATCTTTTGTTAAATGAATACAATGAGCAAAAGGCTCCATATGATCATCAATTAAACACGCATTAAAACAAAAGTTACACGCCTTCATACATGCTAAACATTCATCTACACATTCTTGATAACGAGTTGACATTTGATTTCCTCCGCACTCAAACAATTTTCTGTTATTTTAGTATGTGCGACTCTCTACAATCTCTATACGCAAAATTAAATGTTAATCATACAGTCTTTGCTGATTTAGTCACCTAACTATATTTAATACTAAATAAAATCTAGCTTTAAAAGCTCATGATCTTTTCTAATTTTAGTGAAGTATATATTAAGCAATTGAGGATATTTAACCTGAATAATCGCTTGAATTAATGCCTTTATGTCGACGTTTGGTATCGGTGGCATAGTTACCCTAATGACAATAGAATTTGGTTTAGGAATGGCAAGACTCACCATAGCAAGAATAGTTGCTGTAATCTTTTTCTGATCAACTTCTAACATTTGATTATTTTTTACTACTAAATAGCAGATTTTCACTTTTATCGCCCCTGTTCTTCAATTTACCTTTAGAATTAAATGACACTATTTATTATCATTCTATTAACTATCCCTTTGTCTGTTTATATGAAAAGTTTATGTTCTTAATAAACAATTATGCTGATAAAACTACAATCAATTGGATTTAATACGTTTTCTTTCCAAAAACAGATAAATTGTATTATATACCGGCAAAATAGTTCGATAAAATTAGTCGGCATAAAAAAGAGAGCCTATATTTTTATAAGCTCTCTTTCTTATTCAATTAATCCACTGATTTTAGGGACTCAACCATTTCTACTCGTTTTAATTTATAATACATCGCGAAGTTAACAAGTGCAGCAAATACAAAGGTTAATCCCGCTGCATACACATAACTTAATCCACGAATTTGGCGACCAAACATCATCATATCCATTTCAACTGTTGTCATAACAAATAGATGTAGCAACACCCCTAATCCAAGCCCAACGAACGTTCCAATTAAGGTTAAAATAATGTTCTCACGATAAATATAAGCAGATACTTCATTATCATAAAATCCTAACACTTTAATTGTGGCAATTTCGCGCATACGCTCAGAAATGTTGACATTCGTTAAGTTGTATAATACGACAAAAGCTAAAGCTCCAGCTGAGACAATCAATAAGATAATGACGTAGTTCAAGTTGTGAATCATATCATTAAAGCTTGATTTTAACGTTGAAACCCAACTAATACCGCTGACTTCCTCTAAAGCCATTAGCTCACTTGAAAGATCAGATTGTATAGCCTCATCCTCTAGAGAAGAAATAGCAACTAACTGATTAAAGCTTAATTGTTTATCAAATAATTGCTCATAATATGATTTTGATAAATAAATGTAATGAGAAATATAGTTCTCAGTAATTCCTGAAATTAAAACCTCGACTTTTTTTCCATCAGCATTTTCAAGTGTAATGTGATCGCCAACTTTAACATTTAACTGTTTGGCTATCTTTTCTGTCAAAATAGCTCCTTCATCAGTTAAACTAAAATCCATCGCTGTTTTACGATTTTGGAAATGAATAAACTGACTTAAGTCATCCAAATTCTCAGGAATAAAAATCGTAATATCTTTTTCTTCATCGTTGGCCAATAGTTTACCATTTTCACTCGTTGTTAAAAGTGACCCGACAATGCGTTCATCCTTGTTTAAAGAGCTTACTACATTAGCTTGATCCTCTTCCGTACTTTCACGATTAAACGTTAATGTCATATCATATAGGAATAACGTTCCAAATTGTTTATCCACAATCGTACGAATCGAGTCTTTTAGACCAAATCCTGTTAATAATAGAGCTGTACATCCTGCAATTCCAAACACTGTCATAAAGAAACGTTTTTTATAACGGAAAATATTTCGAACCGTTACCTTTCCAATAAAGCTCAGGCGATTCCAAATAAATGGAATACGTTCAAGTAAAATACGTTTCCCCTCTTTTGGAGCTTTTGGCCTCATTAAGATAGATGGGGTTTCAACAAGTTCTGAATTGACAGCAAAATAAGCTGATAAGGTTGTGACTCCAACTGCAATTAACAATGCTGTTAAAATAAGTGACCAACTAAAGACAATAATCGTTTCTGGTAACACATACATCATTGAATACGCATCAATTACAACAGTTGGAAAAACATAGTTTCCAACAACTGCTCCAATGATACTTCCGGTTAAACTTGCTAAACCAGCATAAATTAAAAACTTAGAAGCAATTTTCCACTTACCATATCCTAATGCTTTTAACGTTCCAATATTCATTCGTTGCTCATCAACCATTCGTGTCATCGTTGTTAAACAAACGAGCGCAGCAACCATAAAGAAGAAAACTGGAAACACTTGAGAAATAGCATGGATACTTTCAGCTGCTCCTTTATAATCAACAAAGGAATAATGTTTATTACGGTCTAAAACATACCATTCAGGAGAAGCGATATCTTGAATCTGTTGCTTGGCATCGGCTAACTTTTCTTCAGCTTCGGCAAATCCTGACTCAGCCTCTGCTTTAGCTTCCTCATACTGTTTCTGACCTTCAGCTAAGTCAGCTTCTCCTTTGGTAAGCTCCGCTTCAGCCTTGTCAAATTGTTGATTCGCTTTAGCTATTTCATCTTCAAGATTAGCTTTTTGCGTATTTAATTCCTGACGAGAAGCCACAAGTGTTTGCTTCGTTGTCAACAACTGTTGTTCCCCGTTAATTAAAGCTTGTTCATTTTGCTCAAGCTCTGCTTTTCCAGCTGCTAACGCAGTTATTCCACTTTGATACTGTTCTTCAAGTGGCGTTAATTGAGCCTGAATACCAGCCTTTTGTTCTTCTGTGAGCATCGGACTTTCTAAACTAGCTTTCATTTGATCTATAGCTGTTTTTAATTGATTTAATTGTTCTTCACGTTGACTAATTTCTTGTTTGGCTTCCTCAATTTTTGCCCAAGCACTCTCTTTATTGGCATAAAACTCATTATAAGCTTGATTAAATTCAGCTTCACCTTTTGTTAACTCCGCTTCTCCATTGGCAATTTGTTTTTTAGCGTCAGCAATGGTTTGTTCAAATTCTGCTTTCTTTAAAGTAAGTTCCGATTTTCCTGACTCAATCGTTGTTTTAGCTTCCTCTAACTCATAAGCAGCTTTTTGTAATTGTTCTAAAGCCTCTGATTTTTTCTCTTCATATTCTTGACGATTTTTATCTAATTCCTCATTAGCCTCAGTAATAACTTCATCGTAACGTTTTTGAGTTTGCGTATCTGCTAATGTTTCAATGGAAGAAATAAGTGGTTTCAGCGCCTCCTCATATCTCTTACTAAATGTATCAAGCGATAAAACATCACTTGCTGTGACAAAGATTTCAGTATAAATATCTAATTTAAAATCTTCCTGTGGAATCATAATGAAACTTGAGATCTCACCATTTCCGATTGTCGTACTTCCTTTATCAAATGATAAATAATAGGGCGTCTCAACAATTCCGACAACGGTATATTCTGTTGTTTTCAAGTTATCACTTAATGCTGTGTCTGTTCCTGATTCAAGGGTAATGGTTGAACCAATCTCGATTGATTCAAAATAGGCATTCCGTTCAACAACCGCCTCTCCTGATTTCTCAGGTAGTCGCCCTTCAATGACACGGACTTGATTAATATAATTCGGATCATCTAAACTTAAGTCAATTGGCAATGCATGAACTTTTAAAACTAACTCTTGATTATGATAGTTCGTTAATACATCTTGTGAATAAGTTGGAAAAATCCCTTCAATTCCTTCTAACTTGGCAAGGGCATTGACATCTTCTTGTGTAAAACCAAAGGTTGAAACAAGTCTTAAATCCATCATATTATAGTCATCATAATATTGATCAACCGTCTTTTCCATAGATAGCGGTGATGATTTAATTCCCACGAAAAAGGCAACCCCTAAGGCACAAATCATGAGAATAGATAAGAAACGACCTATCGATTTCTTAATATCACGAATGGTATCTTTTGTTAAACTCTTACTCATGATTACCACTCAATCCTTTCGACTGGAGTTGGATTTTCATTGATTTCAATACTTGAGACTTTTCCATTTCGAACATGGATTACTTTATCTCCCATTGGTGCGATGGCTAAGTTATGGGTAATCATCACAACGGTCATCCCCATATTACGACATGTATCCTGTAATAATTTCAAAATTGCTTTCCCGGTATTATAGTCTAATGCACCTGTTGGTTCATCACACAGTAATAATTTTGGATTTTTAGCGAGTGCCCGTGCAATTGCGACACGTTGTTGTTCTCCACCTGACATTTGTGCGGGGAAATTATTTTTACGATGACCAAGCCCAACTGCTTCTAATACTTCATGCACATCTAATGGATTTTCACAAATTTGTGTTGCTAACTCGACATTCTCAATCGCGGTTAAGTTTTGAACTAAGTTATAGAACTGAAAAACGAATCCAATATCATGACGACGATAAGTGATTAACTCTTTATTATTATAATTACTTATCTCATTCCCACCGACTGAAATTGTCCCACTACTTGCAGTGTCCATTCCACCTAAAATATTAAGTACCGTACTTTTACCGGCTCCGCTGGCTCCAGCAACAACGACGAATTCACCTTTATCGATTGAAAAATTAACACCACTTAAGGCTTCAATCTCAACCTCGCCCATCTTATAAACTTTCTTTACATCTTTAAAAGTAATATAGTTCTTCATCTCACCCACTCCTCTTTGTTGATTGACTTTTATCATTAACTCTATTATGATGGACTTCAAAGTGAGATACAATACTCAATGTTCATTTTCGTGCCGATTAATCAACAATAAGGCAGAATCTGTTGATTAATATTATTGGGAGGAAGGATTGAAGCATGAAATTAGAAGATCGCCGTGTACGTCGCACAAAGCAATTAATTAAACAAAGCTTAATTGAGTTGATGCACGAAAAACCATTTAAAGATATCACCGTTAAAGATATCACAGAACGAGCAGACTTAAATCGAGGAACCTTTTATTTACATTATGTTGATATCTACGATCTCCTTTCTAAAATTGAAGACGAAACATTACAAGCCATTGAAGAGATGATGCTAGATTATCGATGCAAAATCAATATGCCATCCTGTTATGAATTATTAGATGAATTATTCTCATATATTGAAGATAACCGTGACTTATTTGAAGTTTTATTACACTCACAATCAGAAGGAATTTTTCTCAATAAACTTCAATATTTAATTAAAACAATGGGACTTGATTTAATGAATATGATTTATAAGGACACTTCACGTCCTCATTACTGTTACTTTTTATCATTCGTTTTAAATGGTGTTTTAGGGGTAACTGAACAGTGGTTTAATAATGGAATGGATATGAGTTCAACTGAAATGGCAACCATGATTGATCATTTCATCATGGATGGAATTTCTATTTTAGCCAAATTATAATTTTTCATTTTTTATATTGTTTAATCTATCAAAACATGATATTCTATTCACTCAACCCCTTGCGTTAAGACAAGGAATGTTTCGAGGTTGAAGGAAAAGAACAATTTCCACGTACTGTTCTTTATGTGTTGTTAAGATCATCGTCGGTAATGATGATCGCCGAAGCATTCACAAAAAGAAAGTAATTACCATATAAGTTAATTACGAGCGCTTTTTCATAAATAGAGCTCAGATTGCAAACATAAATGATGAGATAAAACTCTTCACAGAAACCAATATGAAGGCTAATTTCTCACCTTAATGAGAAAACGCGGCCACTAGGCTCTGTTTATTTTTCTTGTTTAAACGCAATATGCGTTTTATAGGAAGAAGGCCTGTAAAACCTTTGGGGTTAATTAAAAACACCAAAGGAGGAATTTGAAATGAAACAAATTCAAATGTTAAAAGATGCAGCAAAAGGATTAGTAATTGGAACAGCTTTATTCTATATTACACCTCAAGTCATCGAAGTCATTGCACACATGACTGCTGTTAAATAATAAAATAAAAACCTGATGAATTCATCAGGTTTTTATTTTCCCCCTCTCTTTAAATTTTTAAAGAAAAAAATTTAGTTATAGTTCATTTGTAACTATTCAGCCACCAAGTAAACGAATTCCGTTTCTTGGTGTTTTTGTTAATGATATGTAGCTCTCGTGAATAACTTACCTATTTGTAAGATTTACGTTATAATATCCTTACTATTCCAACTTTAGAAGAAGGTGTCATCTCATGTCAGAATCTCAAATCATCAAATTTTATCAGGAGGGTATACAATCCGTAATTATTTAATT
>NZ_JAMQUU010000081.1:0-1722 GCF_025594975.1 Turicibacter sp. T129
AATAGGGGAGCTATAATAAAACTCCTTATATGCCTCCATCTTACCTGATACAAATAAATCGATAATCCCATATCGTAACTATTCAGCCACCAAGTAAACACCATCCGTTTCTTGGTGGTTTTGTTAATGATATGTAGTTTTACTGAACTACTTATCTGCTTGTAAAATTTGAGTTATAATATCCTTACTATTCCAACTTTAGAAGAAGGTGTCATCTTATGTCAGAATCTGAAATCATCAAAGTTTATCAGGAAGGGATTCAATCTGTTGTGACTTTAGTTCAAGGACTTTCCACTCAAATCTCTGAGTTATCTCAGACTGTTGAAAAACAAAATAAAACTATTTCTGATTTAGATGCTCGTCTTAAAAAACTTGAAAAACAATCAAATCAAACTAGTCAAAACAGTAGCTTACCTCCATCAACCGATGGTTTTAAAAAGACAAAAAGTTTACGTCAACCTTCAAACAAGAAACCGGGTGGTCAAGTTGGGCATCAGGGTTCAACCTTAAATAGGGTAGAAAATCCGGATCTTGTCGTCATACATCATCCACAAACTTGCCAAGGGTGTGGATGCCGTTTGGAGGATGTTGAGCCTGAAAAAACAATTCGACGTCAAGTCTTCGATTTATCTCCCTTAAACATTCAGGTCACTGAACATCGAGTCTTAATTAAAGTATGCCCTAACTGTTACTATAAAAATAAAGGAGCCTTTCCAAAACATGTCACGCAACCGACACAATATGGACCTCATTTAACCAGTGTACTCGCTTATTTAAGTCACTATCAATTGATTCCATTCAACCGTCTGAAACAATTGACTCAAGATATTTTTGGAGTGACGATTAGCCAAGGAACACTCGTGAATATGACGAAACGATTTTATGAGTTATTAGAAACGACTGAAGCGTCTATCAAAGAAAACCTTCTGGCATCAAGTTATCTTCATTTAGATGAAACAGGATGTTATGTCAATGGAAAGAGACAATGGCTTCATGTGACTTCAAATAAACGATATACTCACTACTTTGTTCATGAAAAACGTGGCTCTCAAGCCATTGAAGCGAATGGAATTCTTCCCTCTTTCAAAGGAACCGTCATCCATGATCATTGGACACCGTATTTTAAATATGATGATTGTACGCATGCTTTATGTAACGTTCATCATTTAAGAGAATTCAAAGGAATCATCGAGTTTGAGAACCAACAGTGGGCAAAAAACATGACTAAATTATTACTTGAAGCTAAAACTTATTCAGAAGAGACGGAATATCCTTTACCCTCATCTAAAATACAGGAGTTTGAGAAACGATACCAACAAATCATCGAAGAGGGTTACCGTGAGAATCCGTTAAAACCGCATGAAAAGAATACGGATTCCGTTCGATTACTCAATCGTTTATCGAAACGACAAGAAGAAGTATTAGAATTTCTATATCAAGTTGAAGTTCCGTTCGATAATAATTTAGCTGAGCGTGATGTCCGAATGACTAAGACGAAACAAAAAATATCAGGTTGTTTTCGAACAGAAAAAGGGGCTTATTATTTCGCACGAATCAGAGGGTTCATTTCAACTTGTCAAAAGCAAGGATTCAAGATCCTTGAAAGTATTGAAACCATTTTAAGAGGAAATACGATTCAATTTTCATAAAATACAAGAGGGGTACTTCATGAAATAGGTACCTCTTTTTAGCCTACCCTCTTATACTAGGCTGAATAGTTAC
>NZ_JAMQUU010000082.1:0-929 GCF_025594975.1 Turicibacter sp. T129
ATGGTTTTAAAAAGACAAAAAGTTTGCGTCAACCTTCAAATAAAAAAACGGGTGGTCAAGTCGGGCATAAAGGTTCAACCTTAAAAATGGTAGAAGATCCGGATCTTGTCGTCACACATCATCCGCAAACTTGCCAAGGGTGTGGGTGTTGTTTAGAAAACGTTGAACCTCAAAAAACGATTCGACGTCAAGTCTTCGATTTATCCCCCTTAAACATTCAGGTGACTGAACATCAAGCCCTAATTAAAGTATGCCCTAACTGTTACTATAAAAATGAAGGACCATTTCCGAAACATGTCACGCAACCGACACAATATGGACCTCATTTAACAAGTGTACTCTCTTATTTAAGTCACTATCAATTGATTCCATTCAACCGTCTGAAACAATTGACTCAAGATATTTTCAGATTGACCATTAGCCAAGGAACACTCGTGAATATGACGAAACGATTTTATGAATTATTAGAAACGACTGAAGCTTCTATCAAAGAAAACCTTCTGGCATCAAGTTATCTTCATTTAGATGAAACAGGATGTTATGTCAATGGAAAGAGACAATGGCTTCATGTGACTTCAAATAAACGATATACTCACTACTTTATTCATGAAAAGCGCGGATCTCAAGCGATTGAAGCCAATGGAATTCTTCCCTCTTTCAAAGGAACCGTCATCCATGATCATTGGACACCGTATTTTAAATATGATGATTGCACTCATGCTTTATGTAACGTTCATCATTTAAGAGAATTCAAAGGAATCATCGAGTTTGAGAACCAACAGTGGGCAAAAGACATGACGGAATTATTGCTTGAAGCTAAAACTTATTCAGAAGAGACTGAATATCCTTTACCCTTATCTAAAATACAGGAGTTTGAGAAACGATACCAACAAATCATCGAAGAGGGTTACCGTGAGAATCCTTTAAAA
>NZ_JAMQUU010000083.1:0-6848 GCF_025594975.1 Turicibacter sp. T129
GATTTAAATTGACAACTCAGGCTTTAAAACGGAACAGGATACTGTCATCAAAGTTTATGTTAATCAAGATTTAAAACAAGTTGTTGGTTTTTTTAAACAGACGGTGAAGATTTATAACAAAAAAACGATTCATCATGAATCGTTTTTTACGTTAAGCCCATTGAATAGCTCTTTCAGTGATGGTCTTCATTTTTGTAAAGATTAAGAAGGATAACATCGTTAATAATTCAGAGATAAAGAGTGCAGCCCAAATTCCATGTAACCCAACTACCGTTGTTAGAATGAATAAAACGATAGGTAAGAAAATGATTGATCGGCAAGCGCATAATAAATTTGAGTATTTTGTCATCTCAATGGCTTGATAATAAATAGTTGTATTCAGGTTAACTCCAACAATAATAAAGGCTGCATTGACGATGTTTAGACCAATATAGGCCATGTCAATAATTGTTGGGTCCTGAGTGAAGACACTGATAATTGGACGACCATAGAACAAACAAATAGCAATAAATACTAAGTTGATGAGATAGTTTGTGATATTGGTCAGACGATAATATTTCATCATCGGTTCTTGTTCTTTTGCACCGAAATGATAGCTGATTAATGGTTGTGCCCCAAAGGCTAATCCAAGTAGGAGTAGATAAATTGGTGTTGTTAAATAGTTGATAATACTGTAAGTCGTAATTCCTGCTTCTCCAACGGTTGTGATTAAGGCAAGATTGGTTAAGTAAATAATGACTGAGAAAGCAGCTTCAGCAAAGAAGGATGGAAATCCAATATTTGAAAATTCTTTGATGATTTTAAAGTCTAATTTAACATTTCCGAATCGAAGTTGTCCTTGGCGACGAATAAAGTGAATTAAAAGAATTGAGACTGTCACTAATTGTCCAAGACCAGTTGCTAGTGCTGCTCCAAATAAGCCAAGCTGTAGCGGGAAGATGAAGAGATAGTCGAGTACGATATTTGTGATTGCTCCTGAAATTGTCGCAATCATGGCTAACTTAGGGTTACCATCGTTTCGGATAAAGCTATTAAGGGCAATTCCAATAATATTAGGAATGCAAAAGATTGAATAGAATCTTAAATAAATTTTAGCACTTTCATATAAATCAGGGGTTGCTCCTAATCCTTTAACAATAGGTCCTGTAAAGAGGAAGCAGATGATGCTAATGAAAAGGCTAAGAATTAATAAAAATTTAAAAACTTGGCGGAACATTACGTTGGCATTTTGGATATTACCACTTCCAAAGTTTTTAGAAATAAGTGCTCCTCCTCCGACGGCGAACATGGTTGCCATACCAAATAACATAATGGTTAGGGGGATTACAACATTGACGGCCGCTAATGCAAGATCTCCGACTCCTTGTCCTACAAAAATACCGTCAATGACTGTATATAAAGATGAAATAAACATGGCTAAAGCCGAGGGAATTGCATAACTTAAAAATTTCTTCATCATTTCTCTCATACCTTTCTATATAAGTTTCTTTTTAGTATACTAAACTATCTGGTAACCGTATAGTCAATATTTTTGTTTAGAATAACTAAAAAAGGACGTCACTTTTTTAATGATGAACGTCCTTTTAAGTTTGATTCATTCCTAATTGTTGTTTAATGGCATCAATTTCAGCTTGTAATACATCAATATCGTTATAGAGATTGTCAAAGTCCGTTTGTTCGGCTTCATTTCGTTGTCGACTTGCAGCCTCATTTTGTCTTGCAGTTTGGAAGAGTTCTTGTTCTACCATATTTCCAAGGGTGACTCCAATATCAACTAAAGCACCACCGACAATTTGTCGTTCAAATACATTAAGTTCAACACCGATAATAATGGCAATAACAGTAACGACTAAAATATATTCGACTGGGTCCAAACTTCCGATAAAGGCAAAGAATTCAGAGTTGGTAAAACCATAGCAATAAGTTGTGGTTTGTTGAGGAGCATAGTCAAAACCAGTTCCATGAGCTATAGCAGCCGCACTTTGGCCACTATTTGCAGCACTACTATTTTGGATGGGGAGCGTATTTAGAAGACGTCCGGAGGTGTCGGATGTTCCATCCATAGTTGTTGCTGATCCTGGGACTTCTTGAAATCTAAGCTCATCGGGATCGAAGTCATCGGGAAGAGGATTGTACTCATTTAGAGGTGGTTCTGTTTTTTTTTCAGTCGAGTTGGAAGGGTTTAAGGTGTCATTGCCGGGATGAATAGAAGGGGATAGAGGAATATCACCAATCATCGATTGCATTTGATCGACTTTTTCTGTTAAGAGTCCAATGAAGTTATGCATGAGCTCATCAGAGCATTCTAGTTGACGTGCTTTTTGTTTGGGTGACTGGGACTGTCTATGAGTGGAGAGTTGTTTTTTTTTCATAGTGTCCTCCTTATATAAACTACTGCTTTTTATAATAGAAAAAAATTAATAGCATACATTTACTGTATCAGGCTTAAAATCATAAAACGTCTTTAACGCAGACCGACGATAGAAGCAGTAAATTTTTTTGCGGTGTACAAAGGTTACTGTTTCTTATATATTCTAGTATATGCATTTAGGTGAAAGTCGGACATTAGCAATATGAACAAAATTGCTAATTTATCTTGCGTTTACACAGAAGGGATTGAATGTTAGGACTAAAAAACATATAATAGGATTGAATATAGTAAAATAAGGTAATTGTAAATATGGTATAAAATTTCCTAATTTAGGGGATATTTATATTGATGAACAGATTTAAGAGAAAGTGGGGTATCTGTTGTAAAACAGAATGGAAGATATGAGAGTGGTGGAGATTGATAGGTTAGAATTTAATTCTCAATTAGAAGTAGAAATTGGATCGAGCAATTGGTATTTACAATTACTTCATTTAGCTTACGGATTCTTTGAATATCGGGTCAGTGAATGTATTTGGTACGTGAGTGATATGATTGAGCAGTTATTAGAATTTGATTCAGAAACTCAAAATTCACAGAGTTTATTTAATAATGAATCCATAAATGAAATCATTGATACTTTTTTATTGAGTCCGGATACTGAGTTAACTCAAGATTTATTAATTCGTCATAAACATAAACCTTGGGAAACACTCGTGCTAAAATGTGAGAAAGTAATTGATAATAAAGGTGAGGTACGTGTTCGAGGACTATTACTCGATTTATCATTTAAGAAAAAACATGATTTGATTGATGGACAACTTCAAAAGTTACAAGCATTAGGGCAGTTGACAAGTGGAGTTAGTCATGATTTTAATAATCAATTAAATGGAATTTTAGGTTATGTGGCATTAATGAAAACAATGACAGAGGATGAAACACTGTTGCGTTATATGGATGGGATAGAACGTTCAGTCCGTCATTCGACAGAGTTAACCCGCCAATTATTAGCCTTTTCACATAAACCGGAAAATAAACGTATGAATCTTGATTTAGTACAGATTGTTAAAGATACGGTCAATATGTTAAAACATACAATCGATCGTCGAATTAAGATTGAACTAAATATTGAGCCAGATGAATATTATGTATTAGGTGATGAATCTCAATTAAATAATGCAATTTTAAATTTATGTATTAATGCACGGGATGCTATTAAAGGCCAAGGTTGCATTGAATTAACGTTGACTCACGATCAACTAGAAGAGATTCCTGGTAATTTATTAAATACGAATATTACGCCCAATGACTACGCTATTTTAAAAATTAGAGATACAGGCTGTGGGATTGATGCTAGCTTAATGTCTAAGATTTTTAAGCCATTCTTTACAACAAAAGATGTAGGGAAAGGAACCGGAATGGGTCTAGCAAGTGTCGTTGAAACACTACGTAATCATAACGGAGCTATTGAGCTTGACTCTGTTGTTGGAAAGGGAACGACGTTTACGCTATATTTGCCAATTAATCATGGAATTGAAGAGTTTGTTAATGAAGAATCCGTGCCACGTGGTGTTGGAAAAATCATGGTTATCGATGATGAGTTATCAAACTTAGAGATTACGGAGGCTTTACTTGAAAGCTTTGGGTATAGTGTCACAGCTTTCTCAGATCCGAAGCGTGCGATTAAGCACTATGCTAAGACATTTAGTCAATATGATTGTATTTTACTAGATGTCATTATGCCAGGTATGAGCGGTGTGGATGTCTTTAAGGCGATTAAGTTAATTAATACTGATGCTAAAGTTATTTTACTAACGGGCGTTAGTCAATGTTTAGAGCTAGATTTTATTTTACGTCATGGCGTTGATGCGTATGTTCCAAAGCCAGTGGATCATTACACGTTATCCAATGGTGTGTATCGCATCTTGAATTGTAAACCATTAGAAGTGAAGCCAATCAAGGCTGAACAATTAATTGAACTAAGTTCGATGTTAAACATTGCTTATGCACTTGAACGTATTGCTGGAAATACACGTTTATATCTACGTATTGCGCATAATTTTAGAAAGCATTTCTATATGGTAGTTGAGCAATTACCACAATTAATTGAGTCGAATATGGATGAAGCTATTCGTACGGTCCATACCATTAAAGGACTAGCCGGTCAATTAGGGGCAGATGAGTTGTATGAGTATAGTCGTGAATTAGAAACAGCTTTAAAAGAAGATGAAGCACATGAGGATATTTTAAGTATTTTTATGGAAGAATTTATGGAAGTAATGGATGAATTGGCTCGTATTGAAGGATGGAAGATAGGATAAATCTACCTTTTTAAAAAGTAGAAATATGGTGAAAAAGCGTGAGAAACTCATGGGATTTTGGCTATAGACTTCTGTTAACTACTTAGATGTGATATAATAACATAAAAATTTAACCGTGAGGTGCCATGATGATTTACTTATTAGTCATAAGTTTATGCTTCATAATAGCGTGTTTAATTACGCCGTATGTGATGAAATTAGCTTATTTTACCAATGCAGTTGATCAACCCAATAAACGTAAAGTCCATAGTCGTATCATGCCGAGAATGGGTGGACTCGCGATTTATATTGCTTTTCTATTGGGTTATATGATTTTTAAAGTGAAAGGATATGCGCTTGATCAAGATGAAATAGCGTTTATTGATGCTTATTTTATTGCTTCTTTTCTCATTGTTGCTACTGGGATGCTTGATGATATGTTTGAATTACCTGCTAAACCAAAGGCTCTCGTTCAGTTAGTTGCAGCTTTTATTATGGTTTTGTATGGTAATTTCATGATAGATAAGATTTATTTACCGTTTTTACCTGTAATTGATTTAGGGTGGATAGGTGGAATTGTAACGGTCATCTGGATTGTTGGTATTACAAATTCTATTAATTTAATTGACGGTTTAGATGGTTTATCTTCAGGAATATCAGCTATTTCATTTGGAACAATGGCCATTTTAGCGTCCTATCAAGGAGAAGCCTTTGTGGCAATGATGTCTTGTTTATTACTCGGTTCAACATTAGGCTTTTTAATTCATAACTTTCATCCAGCAAAAATTTTTATGGGGGATACAGGATCGCTATTTTTAGGCTTCTCTGTATCTGTTTTATCCCTTTTAGGGTATAAGAATGCGGCTTTTGTTTCATTTATTATCCCAATTGTTATGCTATCTGTTCCAATCTTCGATACAATTTGGGCTATCATTCGTCGTATACTAAATGGGCAATCGCCTTTTAAACCTGATCGTGGTCATGTTCATCATCAATTATTAGATCGTAATTTAGGGCATGTGAAAAGCGTACTTGTTTTATATGGAATTGCAGCATTGTTCTCATTCACTGCTATCCTATATACCATGTCATCGAAGTTTTATGGATTAGTGATGTTAGTAATTGCGATACTAGTGGTCGAGCTTGTATTTAATACAACAGGATTATTCCGAGCAAAACCCAAAAAAGGTAAGAAAGAACAAGTTCAAGAACAAAAAGAAGATGATATTTCAACGGGGGAAATATCAGAAAAATAAGAATAGATTATGAGGTGTGAGAAATGAGAAAACCAATTATTGCAGGAAACTGGAAAATGAATAAAACGCGTGATGAGGCTTTACAATTTATTTATGCTGTTAAAGATCATGTTGCTTCAACAGATGTGGTTGAATCAGTGGTTTGTGCACCATTTCCTTACTTACGCTGTTTAGTCAAACGTCAAGGGGCTTCTTTACGTGTGGGGGCACAAAATATGCACTTTGAATCAGCTGGGGCTTACACAGGAGAAGTGGCACCTGAAATGTTAACATCAATCGGCGTTTCTTACGTCGTATTAGGACACAGTGAGCGTCGTGAAATGTTTAATGAGACAGATGAAACAGTTAATAAAAAAGTTCACGCTGCATTTGCAAATGGATTAACACCAATTATTTGTGTCGGTGAATCATTAAAAGAACGTGAAACTGGAGCAACAAATGCTGTTGTGGATACTCAAACAGTTGCAGCGTTAGAAGGATTAACAGTTGAACAAGTGAAACGAGTTGTAATTGCCTATGAACCAATTTGGGCAATTGGAACGGGACGTACAGCAACAGCTGAGCAAGCGAATGAAACGATTGGATATATTCGTAGTGTAATTGAACGTGCGTATGGACGTGAAGTTGCTGAGGCGGTCCGTATTCAATACGGAGGTTCAGTTAATCCGTCAAATATTAAGGAGTTAATGGCTCAAGAACATATTGACGGAGCATTAGTTGGTGGAGCTTCACTAGATCCAAAATCATTCTTATCATTAGTTAATTATCAAGGATAATGATTATCAAGGTGATTCTTCGATTCGAGGAATCACCTTTTTTATGTGCGCCCGGCATGGGTATTATCTAACGGGTTAAAGTCCCGAGTACGTCCAAGTAGCGGAAAGTACATAGCCTAAGACAAGGGTGTCCTCTGCGAGGAGGAAT
>NZ_JAMQUU010000084.1:0-15213 GCF_025594975.1 Turicibacter sp. T129
AATGGGAAATACGATTCAATTTTCATAACATTCACAAGGAGTACTTCACTAAATGAGCACTCCTTTTTGTGATACTCTTTTCTACTAGGCTGAATAGTTACGATTTTTATTTCGATCTAGCATCCATCCAATTAATAAAATGACCCCACAGCAGATGGTAAAAATCACTGGCTGATCTAAATTTTTAATGCCAATCGCTATATAGGCCCATATAAAGACTAATGGATATAAAAAATCATTCTGACTAATATTAAACGCAATCGCTATAAATCCAGCAAACATTAAAATAAAAACAGCCCAAAAGACTTCAGGTAATCCCAATAAATTCGCAAATCCCGCTGCTTTTAAAACAATTGAGATTTCAATAATAGTGGCAATAGATAACCATCCTAAATAAATCGAGAATGGTGCTCGAAAAAATAAAGGTTTCGTTTTTACATGTTGACATGAAAGATAAGAACCCATCGCACTGATGAAAGCTCCTACTATAAATAAAGACGCAAAAGGTTGTCCCACTAATAAAGATCCTCCTGCACCTAAAAGACTAATGGGTAAAAAAAGACTCACTTTCATATAACCCTCATCATACGGGGTTGACTTTAATCCAAACTTAATGATCCAGATTCCTAAAAGAACATAAATGAGTACCCAAATTAAAAATGCATAGCCAGCAGGTGTAATAAGAGGTCGGGCATCTGGGACTGAAAAGGCTGTTGCTCCATTTACTAAAGTCGATGTAATTAATAAAAAGCTATAACTCACTAAATTAAATAATGTAAATAGATATTTTTTGTTCATAACTTCCTCTCCTCATTCATTAGATTGATAGTTAATCATATGTTGGATTGAAAGAAATACGAACTAAAATGATGAATAATAAAAAAAGCTTAGTCATCTAAGCTTTTTTTATATTAAATTCTAAATCATCTAATTGAATAAAGTCTCCTGCATTCTCTTTTAACTTATCAATCGAGTGAACATAACGGTTAGTTGTGGCAATATTTTGATGAGCTGCAAAATCACGAACCTTTTCAATACTTGCCCCACCTGTAATCGCTAAGGTAATCGCTGTATGCCTAGTCGAATGAACCTTTAAATGCTTATTAATATCTGCTTTTTTACAGGCAGCTTTAATCATGTAATTTAATGAACTTGGATCTAACTTCTCATTATTTCGTTTATTTCTTGAATGACCAATAAACAAATAAGCTTCTGCATGATCATTAAAATTACGGTCCGTTCGCTTCACATAATCATAAATGAGCGATTTAACTATGGGTTGAATCTTAACCATATCCTTTTTACTTCCTTTTCGGATGACATGAATGACATCATATTCCCCATACTTTGCGATATCTTTTAATTTAATATTAATAAGTTCTGATTTACGGAGTGCTGTCGTCAATGCTAAATACATGATGGTCTTATTACGAAGATCTAAAATCTTCTTCGTATCAAAGACACTTAATAACTTCACACATTCTTCAGACGTTAGAAACTCAGTTTCTTTAGAATTCACTTTCGGCTTTTCATCGCGAAGATTTCCAAATGGGTTAAAATATAATAACGCTCTTCCCGTTCGGTTATCTTGATATTTTAACAGCCATTTATAGAGTGAACTTAAAGAGGAGACTTTACGGTTAATCGTCGCTGAGGCACAACCTTTTCCTTTTAAATCTAATAAATAATGTTCAACATCAAACATATTGACAGCCACAATTTGTTCTAGCGTAATCTCCTCAATTTTTTCAACTTGAAAAAAGTCTAAAATATCACGTTCATATGAAATAGCTGTATATTTACTACTACTTCCTTTTAAATTTAAAAAATGGCGAATAAAATGAGTTTTTTGTCGCTCACCTACCGCCCGATTTTGGGTTAATACTAGTTCCATTACGTTTCACCATCTCTGTTTCATATAAGTCAAAATTTTAAACGATCTAGATTATTTATCAGTTTATATAATATTCCTATCATAACACAAATTTGACCAATTAAAAAGAACCTAAGTGTTTTAAATAGAGATAACTAAATGAGGTCATTTAAGTAAACCACCATAAATCTATGGTGGTTTTTCTATGCTATCTAACACAATAAACATAGATAGTTCAGATACATAAAGCAAGGTAAGAAGGTTAGCAATACTTTTTATATAGTGATCCAAATGAATTAGTAGTACCAATCAATGAAGCTATTAAAGAGCAAAATAAAAGGATAACTGCTATACCTCCAAAACAACGTTTTAGCGAGTCATCCCATGATAAAGTGATTGAATCATTAAAAAGACGACTTCAATCGTTAGAAGAAGAAAATAAGAAATAAAAAAAATACTGCCCTACCATTAGCAAAACTATCAAAATTATAAAAGCCACTCTTTTATTTCAATAGTAATTTAGAAACTATTAAATACATGAAAGAATTAATTAAATGGAAGATTATTAGAATATGATTTAATTAGAAAGGATACTATTGAATGAAAAAATATCTCTATGGTTTAGTAACATTATTAACACTTGTATCTTTTGTATATTGTATACCTATCTTAAAAGTTAATGAAATTACTTATGTTTTAGCAGAAAATAAAAATTTATCCTTCAGCAGTCTTTCAGCATATGAACTAATTTCGCAATATGATAGGATAATCGAACTCATTCTATTACCTAACATAATCGATTCAGTGAATAGAATCTATGGTGAAAATCAACGTGGTATGGATGAATATGAGATTTTAGAAATTGAACGTGGCTATTATCCTTCTCCATTCGACTATCGTATCACGATTAAATTCAGAACTTATACTCAAGCACATAGTTCTCCCTTTGACGAAAATATAGCAGTTTATGATATAACTGACTTCAATCCATTAACAATAAAAGAAGTTAGTTTTGAACATCATCCACTTGAAGTATGTGACTAAAATTTTAAATAACTAGGCAATAAAAGGCCTGTATCGTTAATTACTTAATAAATTGCGATACAGGCTTTGTTTTATAATAGATTACTTTAGTTATCTACTTTTTAAGGTTTCCAGGTTCTTTTATCTAAAAGTATCTTTTAATTTAACTCCAAGGTATATCTCGCCTAAAGCAGTCACAATTAAAGCCGTTCCAATAAAATAAGGCGCTGTTATCAATGCTGAAAAAGGTTGAAAGACGACAATGGCACCAAAAATAACTAAAATAGCATTTGAAACGGTATAAATATTGAATCCAAAATATCCATTTCTAATTGAGATAAACATTAAATAAACACCTCGAACAAGAACCCATATTCCATAAATCAAGACTAGAAGATCTAAGGTTGAAATGGGATATAACCATAATACCAGTCCAAATAAAATATTAATGACACCATTAAAGATATAAAACCATTTTCCTTCGCGAGTCCCACTACGAATAATCGTTAAAACCCCAACAATGATAAAGAGTACCGCGATAAGAGTGCTCAAGCTAATAATACTCTGAAGCGGGAAGATAAAAAATAATAATCCAATAATGGCAAAAATGATCCCTTCAATAATAAACATCTTCTCTAAATACGTCGTCATATAATGACTCCTTTCTATTCAAATGCCTCACATCATCGTTTCATATCACCTTCTCCATTTATTAGAGCAAGATGACTTACCTCTTCTTGCAATACAAAATGATGATCTGATTTTGGAAAACTCGTTATTTAATGAATAGTCATCATATCCTTTATCACAATTGAATATCTTTTAGAATTAAACAACGAGAGACAGTGACTTCATCTTTTCCAAAACCTAAGATTAGTATGTGACAGATAGTGCCATTTTATAATTAGGAAATCGACATCAACTATTGCCCCGTACTCAGCGACGATTTAAACGAACATCATGTAAAGCGTTACAGCACAACATTCGGTAAAAACCCTTTCAAATTAAGCGTTCTTTCGGTATAATGAAGTGAACATTAAGATGAGGGGGATTTTTATGCGTAAACTTCAAACATTTGAAGCTTATTTAGACACATTTGAAACGATTACGGCTTATTTAAATAAGAGTTATTACCAGGGGGAAAGTCAGTCCTTTCGATTAAAAGATGAAACATCAACGACAACGTTACTAAACATCTTAGAAACAGTCGATGAAGGCGAATATATGAAATATATCTTAGAAACTCCTATTCTCGAGTTAGGAAAAAACTATAAGGTGATTGATGATCATAACCTAGCTGTGCCACTACAATATGGATATGTTGTCAGAACAAAGGAATTTGATGAGGCCTTTTATTATGATGGACATGATTTAGGTGTAACCTATACGAAGGAAGCTAGTACCTTTAAAGTTTGGTCACCGATCGCAACTCAAGTTAAAGTTGAAGTTCAAACAAAGGATGGGATTGAAACTTACGATTTAACAAAGGGAGATAAAGGAGTTTGGTCGATTACAATTTCTCAAGATTTAGAGCTCGCCTCTTATATTTATCTGGTTAAAGTAAATGGAACATGGAATCAAGCGACGGATCCGTATGCTATTGCCTCTACACCTAATCATCAACGCACGGTGATCGTGGATTCTGAAAAAATCAAAATGGATTCAAAACGTGAATTAGCACCTGAGGTTAAATCATATACTGATGCAATTATTTATGAAATGCATGTTCGTGATTTCTCTGTCCATAAAAATTCAGGAATTAAGCATGTTGGTAAGTTTTTAGGCGTGGTTGAAGAAGGAACAAGAACAAGTCGTGGAACTTTAACAGGTCTTGATTACCTTGTCGATTTGGGTGTCACACATATTCAATTATTACCAACTTATGATTTCGGATCAGTGGATGAGCTTAACCAATTTGAAACTTATAACTGGGGATATGATCCAGTTCAATACAATGTTCCTGAAGGAAGTTATTCAACAGATGTTCATAATCCTTACTCACGCATCATTGAAATGAAACAAATGATTGCTAAATTACATGAAAAAGGATTCAGAGTCATCATGGACGTTGTTTACAACCATATGTTTGACCGTCAAACATCATCTTTTGAAAACATCATGCCAAACTACTATTTCAAACTTGGTGACAATGGTGAAATTTCAAATGGTTCATTCTGTGGAAATGATGTGGATTCATTACGCCCGATGTGTCGTCAATTCATTGTCGACTCTTGTAAAATGTGGGTTAAAGAATACGGATTTGATGGATTCCGCTTCGACTTAATGGGAATTTTAGATACAGAAACAATGAATCAAATCGCTGATGAGTGTCAGGCAATTGATGCTTCAGTCATGGTTTATGGTGAAGGATGGAACATGCCATCCTTCATGCCAGAAGAAGCAAAAGCGATGATGTATAATAACAAAAAAATGCCAAAAATCGCCCACTTCAACGATCGTTTTGGACGTGGAATTAAAGGATCTCCATTTGAATATGAAATGTCTGATATTGGATATGGTTTAGGATATACAGGAGACATTGATCGTGCGATGAATGTTGTCGCGGGATCTTGTACGGACATCGGAATGGAAGCATTATTTGTGGAGCCAACGATGACGTTAAACTATGTTGAATGTCATGATAATATGACATTATTTGATAAAATTATGTTATCAAACCGTTGTGAATCATTAGAAACACGTTTAAAACGTCAAAAAATGATTACAGCTTTAATTCTGGTCTCTCAAGGCATTGCCTTTTTACATGCAGGACAAGAATTTAACCGCACAAAAGATGGCGATCATAACTCTTACATGTCACCAGATAGCGTTAATCAATTCGACTGGGACCGCAAAGATGAATACATCGAAACGGTAGAATTCGTCAAAGGATTTATTAACTTACGTAAAGAACTTAAAGCCCTACGCTTAAACACAGCAGAAGAAATCAAACAACACGTCACAGTTAACAAATTAGAGGATCGTATCATTGAGTACACCATCTCTGATGTTAAAGCTTATGGACCATACGAAGAAATTAAAATCTTTATCAACCCAACACACACACCACTTCATATTGAATTAAACGATAACTATCAATTAATCGCTAACCAAACAGGCGTACTTAACGAACAATCTACTATCAATCACTTAACAGTTGATACAATCGAATTAGTGGTTTTAGCAAAATAATATAAAAAGAACGTGCTCACTTGCACGTTCTTTTTTGTTTCTTAATAATATTCAACCCAACTTAAAGACGCCGTCACATCTCCCGTTCCTTGTGATTGAGCACGAACGACTAAGATTTCTCCAGGTGCTAAGAAGATATCCAGTGATGAAATGACAAGTCCTGCAGAAGATCCTTCAGAAACGCCTTGATATAATGAAACTGTTCCTCCAGTAAATGCTGCATCTGTTGAAGCTTCAACAACACTTTGTCCAGCACTAACTGGGTTAAACGTTCCACCTGTTAACGTAGCTCCAGTCAAAATAAAGAACTGGGTTAAATTTGCCGTATTTGTTGCACATGATAAATAATCTAATGGTATTCTCACTACATTAATTTTACCGTTAAAGGGTGAAGCATTGCGTAAGGTAAATAAATGAGTTAAAACACCTGAGTTTTTAGTGAAACTAAACCTCTTAGAGGATTTTTTATCATAGGCAAAAATTGTAAAAGAATCTAATAAAAAAGACCTCATCTATCCTTTAAGTATACAGGCGAGATCTCCTTTTTCGATAGATATGCTTACAATTACCTATTATCAATGGCAGATTAATAATGAGGATATAATTCTAAATGGGTATCGATCCATTGTTTCATTTCAAATAACATTTGCTCATAACTAGGGACTTTAAAGTACTCGTCTATTCGTGTGCAAACTAACGATTTATCGCTGTAATACGTATCATCATGTGAAATAATGAGTTTATCATCTTTAAATAATCGATTAAAAAGTTGTAAGAGTTCATACTTTGAAATGGTTTGAGCATTCACTAAATGATAAATTCCACTTAAATCTCCTTTACTAAAGATTTCTATCGCTTGAGCTAATGCTAAAGTGGTGACACCTGTCCATATCGCATGATCATATCCTTTAATCGGATCAGTCTGTTTCATAAACCAATTAAACAAGCCGATACCGCTAGGATTTAAATCCGGACCAACGATTGAAGTTCGAATAGTTAAATCTTTTGGTCCCTCAATTTCTCCTAGATTTTTAGTCATTGAATAGCAACTTAGCCCATCTTTAGGTGAAGTCTCCGTATAACCGCCTGTTACTCCCGAAAATACACAATCCGTACTTAAATGAATGATTTTCGTTTTAGAATTTCGTGTTTGCTCTTGAAGAAAATGTGGAAGATAACTATTTAGCAAGATAGCATCTGATAAATTTTCATCTACCGCATGATTTAGTACACCAATAGCATTAATAATAACATCAAACTCTTGATGAATAACCGCTTTTAAAGTGTCAAAATCTCGTGCATCTAATACGATATTGGTTCCAACTTCATAAGGCGATTTTGTTAAAGTTGTAACAGTATGCCCTTTTTCAAATAAATAGGTTGAAATCATATGCCCTGCCATTCCATTTGCCCCTAAAATCAGAAACTTCATGGCTTCACCCTCCCCATATTTTTAAGTTCTTCTTGAATATATGGTAAGGTTAATAATTTTTCTTTCACTTCTTCTACGCTCAATTGCGTCGTGTTATGTGAAGTATATGCCTCTTGTTGATGTAGGATTTTATCAGAACTCCCCCCACTACCATAATTTAAATCGCGATGATCGCATGGAATTCGATAATAATCACCCAAATCTTCCGATACTAACTTCTCTTCACTTGAAACGAGTGTCTCATATAACTTTTCACCATGTCTCGTCCCAATAACTTTCACTTCATTCTCTACGCCAAATAGTTCTTGTAAAGCTTGAGCTAAAACTTCAACTGTACAAGCAGGTGCTTTTTGAACAAAAAGATCGCCATTATTTCCGTATTCAAAAGCAAAGAGCACTAACTTAACGGCTTCCTCCAGACTCATAAGAAAGCGGGTCATTTTGGGATCTGTAATTGTAATGGGTTGGCTAGCCTTTATTTGTTCGACAAATAAAGGAATAACCGATCCCCGAGATGCCATGACGTTTCCATATCTGGTACCACATAAAACGGTTTGATTCTCATTTAATAAACGAGCGCGTGAGACGAAAATTTTTTCCATCATCGCCTTAGACATCCCCATAGCATTAATAGGATAGACTGCTTTATCGGTTGATAAACAAATAACCTTTTTAACGTTACATTCAATCGCTGCATTTAACACATTATCAGTTCCGATAATATTTGTTTTAACTGCCTCTAATGGATAAAACTCACACGAAGGCACTTGCTTTAATGCCGCCGCATGAAAAACATAGTCAACACCTGTCATAACTTCTTTGACACGCTTTTCATCCCGAACATCCCCAACATAAAACTTAAGTTTAGGATTATTATATTTTTTTCTCATATCATCTTGCTTTTTCTCATCTCGGGATAAAATCCGGATTTCTTTTAAACCTTTATCAATAAAGCTCTTTACAACTGTGTTTCCAAATGATCCGGTCCCACCGGTTATCAATAACACCTTGTCTTTAAACATTTCTGTCGCTCTCCTTATTCTCAAACTTTGTTAGTTTAAACAACAATCGTTTACAAATTAGAAAAAAACTTCATTCATCCCTTCTAGACCATCTAGCTATATTACCTAAAAGTTAAATTCTCAAATTTATCATCCATTTTATTTTCTTAAAAAAAGGACACCAGATTCTAATCGGAGATCATTTTGTTTTACGAGTTAAATTTGGTTTAAGTTAGGATTTAAAAAGCTTATTAATCTCCTACTTTAGTTTTATGCCCACCCGAAAGTCTGAAAAAGTATAAGATTATCATTCATCTCTTGAACTTTCACTCATCTGAAGCTTTTTTAAAATTTGGTTAATCGCTTGCTTAAAGTAATAACAAGAATAGAGGCGTTTAGAATAGTCTTCCACCCTTTTAACCATTTGGCGGTAATCTTCTTCAGTAATTAACTCTAATTTATGCTCAATCTCAGATAAAGAAGAAATTGTAAATCCAAGATTATTTTCAATAATAAATGAAGCTTCCGAAGCCTGTTCCCAACAAATTAATGGTAACTTAGCAAGGAGATATAAGGATAGTTTATGTGGTGTTGCAATGGTTGAATAATAAGACACATGCCCAGTACAAGTCTCTTGACTTTCCCCATTCCAGAGTAACCCAAAGCTTCCTTCTAATTTTGCTGGAATTTCCTCTGGACAAAAACTTCCGAAATAAGTGGTATGATGAGATTGAAGGGTTCCGTAAACTTCTGGACCATATAAATTTAATTGATACTCATGAAGATAAGAAGGATCATACAAGAATCGTCGTAAGATTGGATTTAAATTCCCTGCAAACACTACATCATGACTGAATTGACGATCGGGAATAGTCTCATAAATGAAAGGGTCAACGATATAATCAAATAATCCTAAAACAATCATTTCACTCTTGACTCCATGCTCCCTAAGCCAGCCTTTCATCTTCTCATTATGAACAATCAAAAAATCTGCTTCGTTAAAAAGTCGTATTTCGGGCTCTAATTTAGAGTCATCTCCATCATGCAAACATGAAATATCATTAATAAATAACACTGTTTTAATATTATGGCTTGAACAAAAGTGAAACATTTGTTCTTTCCATAGATGCGTAAAAGTATATTGAATAAAAACTAAATCATCCATCCTTAAGGTTGCACCTGGACTTTGCAACAACTCTTGAATGGAATGACAACCCAATTTTTTCAAAAATGTATTAAAGTCATTTCTAGGTTTACTTCCAGCGGTATGCGTTTGATAAAACATCTCTTCAATATAATAAAGACTCAACTTCGATTCTCCTCTCTTTCAGACCACCGTTGGTCCTATTACTGTTGTTTGGAATCATCCATCTATTGAATATGTTATTTTAATTCATACAGGATATCATCCTCGTTTTCTATCTATAAATTAAACGCCGGTATTATATAGTATGAAGGGACCATCATAAACGTTATATAAACAATGCCAAACAAGCGATTAAAATATCTCTAGGTCTTTTGAGTATAATCTAAACCATTAGCTTTTAAGAAGATGTCAGATGAGCAAGAAGTTATTTACACCGTAAGAGATTCAACAACTCAAACAAAACGAATAGGTTCAGTCAGTGTCTAAAAAAGGATTACTTATACGAAAGAATTTAAGGAAAATTTTATGACGAGGAGTGAAAAAGGAAAGTTTCCACGAGAGATCTTCGACTACTATCGATTAAATGTTAAGATACTTGGCATGCAGTATCTGAATCCTTCCGCTAAAATCAAAATTTTCATCACAACCTCTTCCACCTGGATTAATCGATATCTATCAAATTTTATATTTTATCTCATTTAAACAAATAAAAGATCTCATAAGAATTTAAGCTTCAACTCTGTCAGAACTGCTTTTTTATCATATTTACTTATTTTAAAGCAGTAGCTAAGGCTTGTTTAAAATAAACGCCTGAAGCAATATTTATCGAGTATGGCGTCATATGATCAACCATGTATGCATAATCTTCATTTGAGATTTCATTTAGTTTAGCTTCCATTTCATCTAATGTTGAAATGACAAAGCCAAGTTCATGCTCTAATACAAAAGTTGCTAGCTCTGTTCCTTCAAAACAAATGAGAGGTCGTTTAGTTAAAAGATATAAAGATACCTGCCATGAATCTATTGTTGTATGAGGGGATACTAATCCAAAACTTCCTTCTAACTTAAGTGGAGTCTGTTCAAGATCAAACTCACCTTTATAAATTAAGTGTGTTCTTTCCTGTACTGTTTTTTTCCCATATACATTTAAGGTGAATGAATGATTATCGTTCCAATCATCAAGTATTTCATCATCTTCGACGAGAATAACGTTTTTTGAAAATGTGGGAACTACTAGTTCTTGATTTATTAAATAATCAAGATGCTCTCGTACAAGTAGTTGACAGTAACACCCCTGTTCAATTAATTTAGTTTTCAGATCGTGACTCATCACAATCAGCCTTGAGGCTTGATTTAACTGAATCATTTCATTTAAATCCTCCACTTGATGCACGACTAAAATCGTCTTTAAATTTAACGTACAACAACTATTGAAAATTTTTTCAACATTCGAGCTAAATGGATACTGAAACAAAACGGTATCAAAAATAGAAAAATTAAAGTTTCCAAGTTCTAACTCCCGATTCAAGGAATGAAAGCCCATCTGATGAAAGATTGTATTGATATCAGTTCTAAATTTATGAAGTGGCGTTGTTGATTCTTCAATAAAATAAATTCGTCCACTAGATTTAATCTGATTACTTACTAACCGATATAAATTCTCATATTTAGTTGCTAATCCTAACTGACCTTTTTGTTTTAAAATGTAACTTAAACGGTAAAGGCTGAGTGGCGTTAACTGTTTAGATAAGACTTTAAATAAATAAACTAAGCTTTGGTCATACTGACACTGATCAAATAATTGATGGGCCTTAACATAATCCAAATCTTCAGGTGAACTCGAAATATCATCTACGCCTAAAATTAATCCAATAATATAATAAACAAAGCGTTCGTTATTAAAGTAAAAACCAAGTTCTAATCGATAACTTTCATCGATGGCTGGATTTTTAATGATTAATTGTTTAGCTTCTTCTAGTTCACCTTTTTTATAATGTTCTTTCACCCTGATTAACAAGACTCTATCAATTTGGTTTGATGTGAAATGATAGGTCTTTTTTAACTTTTCAATTAATGATTGATTAGCTGATTCATCCAAATATAATAACGCCTTTTGATAATGTGATACTGCTAATGATAACTGCTGCTGGCGCTCTTCAATTTTTCCTAACTTTAAATAAGGCCTTGCATCTTTTGAATAAACCATCGTCATATCATTCAGGATGTTTTTAGCTACTGAGATTTTCCCTAGATAAAGATAAAGTTGAGCTAACATTAACTGAATGTCAATGTCATTTTTGACTCGGGGAATGAGTCCATTTAGATATGTAATCCCTGCTTCTAAGTCTCCACTCACTAAGACCTCGTGAATATAATGCCGCACTTCTTCTTTTTCTTTTAAAATAAACTGTTGGTAATAGGATGCCTGTAAGTGTTGAGTTAAGAGGGTTCCTTTTGGATTCTTTTGAATTAATTGATCACCATTCTTCGTTAATCCATCTTCCAAATAATTAGCAATATAAATAATATCATTAAACCATCTGATTTTTAAGCCGTCACTCGCAATATGAAACCAAACCACTGATTCAGTGATAAAATTTTCTCCTTGAATTTCAGGAAACTTATATTTTTTTAAAACAGATGTATAAAACACCTCTGCTTTATCTCCCTCTATTTGATATTTTTCACGTTCAAGTGACGTGGCATCCACGTATTCGCTCTCAAACGTTCTCCCAATTAATTGATGATCACTAAATCCTTTATTCCCAGCAACACCCGCATATCCAGGCTTTCCTTGAATCGATTGTTCCCAAGTTATTATTTTTTCAATCGCATCATTAGTTAAATAATCATCAGAATCCACAATGCAAAAAAGATCGCCACGCGCTAAATCACAGGCTTTGTTAATCGCCCGATGCTTTCCACCATTTTTAACTCGTAAATAAATAATCTCAAAATCGATTTCTGTTTCAATCCAAGGAAAAATCAACTGATAAGTATCGTCACTCGATCCATCATCAACAATAATCCATTCCATGGGTTTGACTGTTTGTCCTCTTAAGGATTCATACAATCTTTCTAACGTATACCGACGATTATAAGTCGATGTAAAAACCGTTACTTGACAATATCCCAAGACACTCTCTCCTTTCATCGTTAACTCAGTAAAAGACTCTGAATTGCTTCGACTTGTTTTTTGTAACAAAAATTTTTTCCCCGTTGTTTAGCTCGCATCGTTAATTCAAAATACATCACTGTATTTGATAACACATAATAAATTCCATTAAATAAAGATTGCATATCATTATGAACTAAAATACCACTTTTTCCATTTTCTAAAAGCTCTTTATTGCCCCCGCAATCCGTAGCAACAACCGGTAATCCTAAAATAAGAGCTTCAATCACCGCCGAACTTAATCCTTCAACATACGATGAGCAAACAAATAATTGACACTGTTTCACGATTTGATACGGATTATCGGTATAACCCACTAACGTTACACAGTCATTTAACTCATGTTCATTAATCAATGCTTCTAATTCGTTTCTTTTCTGACCTGCACCAACGATGATTAATCGACATTTAAAGCCTAATTCTTTTAGTTTCTTTTGAATCATTAATAAACGATCATAACCTTTTTCTTGTGCTAATCGTCCAACGGAAACGATTTTAAATTCCTCTCCTAAATCTCCTAGATAAGCCTGGTTGGCCTTCTCTTGAATTTCGATTTCATTAATTGGATTATATCGAACAAAAACATTATCTTTGATGCCGAACTTTTCTACAAATGCCTCCTTAGCCCCTTCAGAAACACAAACAATTTGATCAAATTTTTCATAGCATCCCTTATGCTCTTCAAAATCTTTAAAACATAAATCGGCACCTGTATGTTTAATTAAATCCGTATGAACCCAGGCCACTTTTTTAGCCTGCTTATTGGGTGAATAAGCAATAATCCGCGTTGAGTGATCTTCTAAAAAGGCAACTTCAATATCATATACCTCATTAATCACCGCTTGACTGAATTCTTCATGATTAAGTGTGCTTAAATAATGATAATATGCCTTTAATTGCTCAGCTTCTTCAATACTACTTGCCACTTGCTTATAAATCGTTTTATACGTCGCATACTGTTTAATTTCATCAATATAAATCCCTTGATGGTAGATGGTTTGTACCGTAATATCAAAAATATCTTTATCCATCTCCTTAACTAAATTTAAAAGAACCTTTTCCGCCCCTCCTCCAAGTAGGGTTCCAATCATAAATAAAACTCTAACCTTTCTAGACTCGTTCTTTTTCTCTTTAAATTGATGAATACTGCTGCTTAAAATGTTTTCGAGTAACTCAGCTCCAGGGTCATTATTTAATTTTTTTGCGGTTTGAATCCCATTGTTAATTAATTGATGACGTAGCTCATGATTAGTTAGTAATTCTTTTAAATGCGCAGTTAATTCAAAAATAGTATTTGACGTTGCAATTAAGGCATTTTCTTGATGAATAGCATATTGATGAATCCCACCACAATCAGTAGTAATCACTGCCACACCAGAGGCCATCGCTTCAAGAGGTGGCATTGGACAACCTTCATACAAAGAACAACTGAGTAAAATATCTGATTCACGATAAATTCGTGCAAGTTCAGTCTGAGAGACATTCACAAAATAATTAATTTCAAAAGGTAACGGACTCGTTTGCGGCTGAACTTGACATGCCCAATTCACCTTAAAACGTAATCCTTGTGACCAGGCATTGACTAGAACCTGTAACGCTTTGGTAAATCCTTTAAACGCTAACAGTGGATTTCCAACTAATAAGATAGTTAATAAATCATCTGGTTCTTTTTCTTTTGGATAATAAACGTGCGTATCAATAAAGATGGGTAACACATATGATTCCTTATGAAATCGGGCTTTAACAATATCATGAACATAATTAGAATCTGTAGCATAACAAATATCTTGATTAAATTGATGCTTCAGTGACTCTCGAATCATTGCTTCATGCGTTTTATCTTTCACATCTCCATATAAATATTCATGCCCTTGTTCCCAGTACACCACAGGAACTCTATCATTTTTCAATTCTTCAACCTGATTATAAAAACCAGCAAAAATAACATCGATATCTTTTAAATACATTTCATACGATTCATGTGGCTTAAGAATGAACTCTTGATCGGGTACAAAGTCTTCTACCCAATCTGGAACTACTTTCTCATAATTTCCACGAATCATCACACTAATCTGATGGCCTCTTTTTTGTAAAGCCTTCATTTGTTCATATAACATCTTCAGTCCACCCGTTAAATTTCGATGCGGAAGAACATATAAAATAGAAAGTGACTGATGACACGTTGACCACTCTAAAGGTCGGACTTCTGAAACGGCAGATGAGGGATAAATTTTAATGAGTTTCTGTTGGGATTGACCTAGATTAAAAAAAGAAAGGTCAAAATCTTTAAAATCTTGGAGAGTCCAAATATTTTGGGGAAATTCCTCCTCAATGATAAAATAAAGATTTTTTGTAACTATTCAGCCTAGT
>NZ_JAMQUU010000085.1:0-16191 GCF_025594975.1 Turicibacter sp. T129
TTATCTCCTACTCGATTTTTTAGAATTTTCAATTTCTTCAGCTAATTGATTTAGGTATTCCCAACGCTCATATTTATGAGCTAATGTTTCTTCAACGACTGATTTTTCTGACATAATTTCTTGTAATTTAACGTAGTCAGTGGCGTATTGAACGAGTTGTTCATCTAATTGTGAGATTTTTTCTTCTAGCTCAGCAATTTCATCATCAATCGTTTCAAATTCTTTTTGCTCAGCAAAGGTAAATTTAATTTTTTTCTCAAGACGTGGCTTTGCTTTTAGTGTTTCTTTAACTTTAACTTCTTCTTGTGCAGCTTCTTGAGCTAAAGCGTTAGCTTCTTGAAAAACAAGGTAATCACTGTAGTTACCTGTATAAATAGTGATGTGCCCGTTTCCTTCATAGGCAAAGATTTTATTACAGATACGATCTAAGAAGTAACGGTCATGAGAAACGGTAATCACAATTCCGTTAAATTCGTCAAGATAGTCTTCTAAGCGGCGTAATGTATCGATGTCTAAGTCATTGGTTGGCTCATCTAGTAGTAAGACGTTTGGTGCATCCATTAAAATACGTAATAAGTATAAACGACGACGTTCTCCCCCTGATAAAGTACCAATTTGAGAATATTGTAGATGTCCGTCGAATAAGAAACGTTCACACATTTGTGAAGCCGTGATACGGGTTCCATCGGCTGTTTCAATATATTCACGTTTCTCTTTAATATAATCGATAGCTCTCATGGTTGGTTTCATTTCTTCACTTTCTTGAGCAAAGCAACCGATCTTAACTGTTTCTCCAATATCAATGGTTCCTGAATCAGGTTTAATTTTTCCGCGAATTAAATTGATTAATGTGGATTTTCCAATTCCATTTGGTCCAACAATTCCGATACGATCCGTTCTTGCTAGTGTGTAGTCAAGATCTTGAATGAGGCAACGGTCTCCATAAGATTTAGAGACGTGGTTAAACTCCATGATTTTACGACCAAGACGCGTGGAAGCAACTGAGATATCAAGATTTTCTTGGGTAGTTGGTTTTTCTTGATTTTTAAGTTCGTCAAATCGTTGCAAACGAGCTTTTTGTTTGGTTGAACGTGCTTGTGCCCCACGACGTACCCAAGCTAATTCTTTTCTTAATAAGTTTTGACGTTTATCTTCCATAGCTGCTTCTAATTGAAGACGTTCCATTTTCTTTTCAAGGAATAATGAATAGTTTCCATCGTAGCTATATAATTTTCCTTTATCTAATTCAATGATACGGTTTGTGACACGATCTAAGAAGTAACGGTCATGGGTAATCATTAAGAGTGACCCTTTACGTCCATTTAAGTAGTCTTCTAATTTAGTGATCGTTTCGTTATCTAAGTGGTTGGTAGGCTCATCTAAGATTAATAATTCACATGGTGTGATAAGAGCTGAAGCAAGAGCGACACGTTTACGTTGTCCCCCTGATAGTTCTTTCACCTTTTGTGAGAAATTCGTGATTCCAAGTTTAGTTAAAACAGATTTGGCCTCGCTTTCTAAATCCCATAAGTTTAAGCGGTCGATTTGATCTTGTAGCTTTAATAAACGTTCATTGATTTCGTCATTATATTCGTTTTGTAAGACATCAAGAATTTCTTGGTAGTCACGTAATAGCTTCATTTCAGGAGAATTTCCTTTGAAGACTTGCTCTAAAACGGTTGCTTCTTCATCAAAGTGTGGGTTTTGTGAGAGGTATTCTATGCGAACACGATTTCCTTTTGTAATTTTTCCTGTTTCAGGTGTTTCAACACCAGCAATAATTTTTAAAAGAGTTGATTTCCCTGTTCCGTTAACTCCGATAATTCCAATTTTTTCTCCTTCACTGATTCCAAATGAAATATCTTTGAGCAATGTTTTAACGGAGTAGCTTTTACTTATATTTTCAATTGTCATTAAATTCAACTTTATCACCACTACATTTCTAAAATTATAGAACTATTATACCGTGTTTTAAATTCAGAGCAAAGAAAAAACCCGATTTATCATGTAATCGGGTTAGAAATGAATTTCTTCTTTATCTGCATAAGGGAGTTCAATATGATAATAGAGCGTGATAAGTCGAATAAACAAAATTAATCCTAAGCATAAATACGAACTTAGCGTTATTCCTAGTATTGGATGAATAAACCAAAAACAGATTGCTCCTATTAAAGAAGCAACAGCATAAACTTCGCGTTTTAAAATGGTAGGAACTCGCTGAGCTAAGACGTCACGAATAACTCCACCACCTACTGCTGTAATGACAGAGACAAATAAGAAAGTCATAAAATTATAATTAGATTCAATGGCCTTCATTCCCGCTGCAATAGTAAATACGGCTAAACCGAGCGCATCTAAAATGATAAATGAATTTCTCCATTTTATTTGTCCACGAAATAAGATGACTAAATAGGTTGCAATTATGATCACTAATAAGTATTGATAGTTGGAAAAAAAGACGGGGATTCCAACATCAGTGACGACATCTCGAATGACACCACCTCCAATGGCAGTTACAGTTGCTAAAATTAAAATTCCGAATAGGTCCATTTTCTTTTCCATGGCACAAATAGCTCCGGATGCAGCAAATACAAATAAACCAATATACTCAAAGAGTGTAATTAAATCCATCCTTTCATCTCCTTTTATCGATCGAATTTTACAATGTTATGAGTATAGCAATCCTGTTGTTTTATGTCAATTATTCAAATGAAAAAATAGTTTACTTTTGAGAATGGGGAGTATCTTTATGATGTTTGCAGCATTTGGATGGGACAGGGTCATAGCCCATTTTTCCCCATGGGTGACAACGTAAAATTCGCTTAGCTGCTAGATAACCACCTTTAATAGCACCATGTGTTTCGATGGCCTCGATGGCATAATGAGAGCAGGTTGGGATAAAGCGACAGCTTGGAGCTGATTGTACAGAAATATATTTTTGATAAAAACGAATCATTTTAATCATTAGACGTTTCATATGAGAAAATGTCCTTTCTTGTAAATATAAAAATATATTAACAGAAGTGAAAACTTGTTTCAACCTCGTAGGTTTTTGCATAGGATATGTCGTACAAATTATTTTTATTTTATCCCACTAAAGAGATTTTGATGAGGTGATGTAGAGATGTGTGGAATTTTTGGAGTCGTTAATTATCAATTGAATGAGGTGAAGACACCTTATGATATGAGTTGCGTGCAAGCTGTTTTACATCGTGGACCGGATGAAGGTGGAACCTTTTATGATAAACATGTATTTTTAGGACACCGTCGTTTATCAGTCGTTGATATTGAGCAAGGAAAACAACCAATGGCGTTTCACCATTATACAATGGTATACAACGGTGAGCTATATAATACAGAGGAAATTCGTCAAGAGTTATTAGAGGCAGGTTATACATTTAAAGGTCATTCAGATACAGAAGTATTGTTGAAAGCGTATGTGTGTTTTGGAGAAAAAGTAGTTGAAAAATTAAATGGGATTTATGCATTTGCCGTATGGAATAGTAAAGAGCAAAGTCTGTATGTCGCGCGCGATCGTGCGGGGGTAAAACCTTTATATTATTGTTTATTACCAGACGGATTAATTTTTGCATCAGAGCAAAAACAGATTTTACAGTATACGCGCAAAAATGAAATAACATTAGAAGGATTTAAAGAACTATTAGGGGTTGGCCCTTCTCATACACCAGGTCATGGATTATATAAAGGGATTGAAGAGTTAAAACCAGGTTATTATATGAAAGTTTCGGCTGGTCATGTTGAATTGACTCAATACTGGGAGCTTGAAGCTAACGAGCATAAAGATGATTTTGAAACAACTGTTGCTAAAACGAGAGAAATTTTATTAGATGCGATTAAGCGTCAATTAGTATCTGATGTTCCATTGTGTACTTTTTTATCAGGAGGTATTGATTCATCTGCGATTACCGCGATTGCGGCAAGTCAAATGAAAAATCTTCATACGTTCTCTATTGATTATGAAGATAATTTAAAATATTTCAAAAAAACAGATTTTACGGTGTCACAAGATAGTGATTTTATTAAATTAATCTCGGATTTAAATCATACGAATCATCATTATTGCGTCATTAGTAATCAAGACTTGGCTGATGCTCTGACGGATGCTGTTCATTTTCGTGATATGCCGGGAATGGCAGATGTAGATTCGTCGCTTTATTGGTTTTGTAAAAAAATTAAAGAGGACTTTACGGTGAGTTTGTCAGGAGAATGTGCTGATGAAATCTTTGGTGGTTATCCTTGGTTTTATCGTGAGCCAATGAATGGAATGTTCCCATGGCTTCGAGATTTGGCTATCCGTAATACGTTATTAAAACCAGAGTGGCAAGAAAAATTAGATTTGGTTGGGTATGCAACAGAGAGATTTAATGAATCAGTAGCGATGGCGCCTATTTTAGAGGGGGATAGTGACTTAAATAATGAAAAACGCCAGTTAACTTATTTGAATACGAAATGGTTTATGACAACGCTTCTTGACCGAAAAGATCGAATGAGTATGGGAGCGAGTCTTGAGGTTCGTGTCCCATTTGCAGATCATCGTTTGATGGAATACTTATACAATATTCCATGGGAGATGAAATTTTATGGTGGAATGGAAAAAGGGGTGTTACGTAAAGCATTAGAAGGAGTGCTTCCTGATGAGGTGTTATATCGTAAAAAAAATCCATATCCAAAAACACATAACCCTCACTATACTGAATTAATCAAAACATTGTTAAGGGAGGCATTGAGTGATTCTGATTCAATTTTACATGAGATTTTTGATGAGCAAAAATTATGGGCACTTGCGAATACCAATGAGGAGATTATTACGCGTCCATGGTTTGGACAATTAATGACTCAACCTCAATTAATTGCTTATTTATATCAATTCCATGTTTGGTTTAAAGAGTATCATATGTCATTTGTTGAATAAGAGAAAAGTCGTTAGCAGTAGTGCTAGCGACTTTTTTTGCTAGAGGGGAGGGGGGAGAAGTGAAAGGCAGGAATAAAATTTTTTATTTGAAGCATACTATCAGAAAAGACTAAATTAAGGGGATTAGATTATGCGATGGATTGGTTATTTTTTGTTAGTACTCTCGGGGATTATCATTCTGTTATTATTCATTAGAATTAAAATAGAAATTTTTGTTCAAAATCAATATGGATGGATTGAACTAAGATATTTATGGTTTAAATATCGAGTCAATGTTGATGATGTCTTAAGTGAGTCGATGAAAGAAGAGGCAAGTCAACAAATTCATGAAGTTAAAAAGGTAGCAGAAGAGAAAGCTACAAAGACTGAAGTAAAGGAAGCCGTTAAAGTTAAGGTGAAATCTAAAGTGCTAACGGTTGAACAACCTGAAACAAAAGGACGAAAGGTTGAAAAAGTGACGCTTAAGAAAAAAGAAAAGGTTAAAGAGAAGAAGGTGAAGCAGAAATTAGATTTCAAGGAGATTAAGCAAATGATTCACCGAGGAAAGGTGATTTTAAAAGAGGCGAGAACCGTTCTTATCCGGCTAACCACAAAAATTAGAATTCAGAAATTAGACTCGGTTGTTGAGTTTAGTTTAGATGACGCGATGACAACCGGATGTCTACTTGGAGTGATTTGGGGCGTTCAAGCAAATATTTATCGGTTTATTGAACGTTATGTGAAAAAAATTGATTCGTATCACTTTGATGTGACAAGCAAGTTTAGTGGAAATTCAATTTTCCTAAATCTCTCATGTATACTCTCGTTTCGAATCGTTGATATTATAATTGTTCTTTTATTATCTTTTAAAGAATTGTTAACGATTAAACGAATGCTTAAGTTAGAGGAGGAATGATATCATGGCTGAACATCCAATTCATAATTTGATGAAAATCTCCATGGAAAATATTAAACAGATGGTGGACGTTGATACGATTGTTGGGAATCCAGTGAAAACTGAAAATGGAGAAACTATTATTCCAGTTTCAAAAGTGAGTTTTGGATTTGCAGCAGGTGGTAGTGAATTTGAAGCGGAACGTAAAACATCATCTAATGATCAACCCCCATTTGGAGGTGGAAGTGGAGGTGGAGTTTCCATTACACCAATTGCTTTCTTAGTCGTAAATCAATCAGGTGTCGAATTAAAGCATATTGAGGAACGTACCTCTTTATATGAACGATTATTAGATCAAGCACCTAAAGTCATTAATAGTATCATGAATGAATTTGATAAATCAGGAATTAAATCATCTCAAGGAATGGAAGGAAAAAATGAGTAAAACAGCCGTTTTACTCATTTTTTTGCTCTGTTAGACAAACGTGTTGAAATTCAATTAGGCATGATACGGTAAAGTGACAATAGATCAAATTAGAAAAATCGTTGTTAATAAGAATGTCTTTACCACCAAAAATATCTAATACAACTTTTTTTTAAAAAACATCTAGATGAATTAAGCGTATGCGCTGCCGAAGAAACTCATTGAGGTTTAAGTTTAAGCGCTTTTTCACAAACTCCAAAATAAGATAAACGTTATAACATTTTTTGGAGTAAAACAGTGACATTGGCTTTAAGTTGTAGTAAAATCAATGTGTATATCATGAAGAGGTGATTTTTAGTGCTTAGACCTGAAGTAATTGAACAACTATTTGATCTCGTAGATGAAACCTCGATGATCATTAGCTCAGAGCTTAAGATGAGTTATTTACATGCGATGTGTGAATCTTGTCAAAATATCATGTCGCAAGAGATTAACCAATCAATAAATGAAGAGTCAAAGAAAGCTTTGCAAACACATTATGCAACATTAGAGGGGTTAGAGTTTACGCAAGAGGAAATTAGAAAAGCGCTTCAATTAGCGATTTTGAAAGGACTAAAATCAGAACGTTTAACCAATGCGATTATGACACCAGATTCAATAGCTCTTATTTTGGGGTATTTAATCTCTAAGTTTGTTAAAAACTTTAATGAAGTTCGTCTAGGTGATTTAACAGTAGGAACTGGAAATTTATTAACGGCTGTTTTAAATCATTTAGGGACTGAACCACAGGAGATTTATGGAGTCGAAGTCAATCATGATTTATTAAAAATTGCATGTACACTTTCTGATATGCAAGAATATGCGGTTCAGTTTTATCAACAAAGCTCGTTAAAACCATTATTTATCGATCCGCTCGATTTAATTATAGGAGATTTACCTGAGGGAGACTTATCACAGGAAGAAATGAATGAATTAGGATTAACGTTAGCTGCTCAAGGGATCAACTATCTACCGTATTTATTAATTGAGAACCATTTAAATTATTTAAAACCAGGTGGGTATGCCTTTTACGTCATTCCAAATGATTTATTTAGTCAACCTCAGTCACATGCGTTTCATCAGTTACTGACATCAAAAGCAAATATTCAAGCTTTATTACAGTTACCGACAACTCTATTTAAACAAGATGAGCTTGGAAAAAGCTTATTTATTGTACAAAAAAATGGGGAACAGGTTAAACCAGTTAATGAAGTGTTAATTGCACAATTACCAAACTTCAATGATCCGCATCAATTTAATAAGATGCTAACTCGTATTGAAAATTGGATTAAACTTAACAAATAAAATGGAGGGTATGGTCATGACTAAAATTTTATCAGTCAATGCAGGAAGTTCATCATTAAAATTTCAATTATTAGAGATGCCAGCTCAAACAGTAATCACTAAAGGGTTAGTTGAGCGTATCGGATTTGAAGACGGAGTTTTCAATATCAAATTTGAAGATCAAAAAATTGAAAAAGTATTACCAATTAAAGATCATAGTGTAGCGGTTCAATTATTAGTAGAAGCTTTATTAGATTTAAAAATCGTTTCTAGCTACGATGAAATTAGTGGAGTTGGACATCGTGTGGTTCATGGTGGAGAGAAATTCGATCGCTCAGTAGTTGTGACACCAGAAGTGTTAGCAGAAATTGAAGCTTTATCAGAGTTAGCGCCACTTCATAACCCTGCAAATGCTTTAGGAATTAAAGCATTCATGAAAGAATTACCACATGCAGTTTCTGTAGCGGTATTCGATACAGCATTCCATCAAACAATGGAAAAAGATGCTTACTTATATCCAGTAAAATACGACTGGTATACAAAATATGGGGTACGTAAATATGGATTCCACGGAACTTCTCACCAGTATGTAGCAGAGCGTTGTGCTGAGTTATTAGAAAAACCATTAGCGGATACTAAAATTATCACAATTCACATTGGTAACGGTGGTTCTTTATCAGCAGTTAAAGGTGGACACTCAGTTGATACAACAATGGGATTCACTCCATTAGCAGGAATTATGATGGGAACTCGTTCAGGTGATATCGATCCAGCTGTTTTACCATTCGTTATGGAAAAAGAAAATTTAACAATTGATCAAGCGGTTAATGCGTTAAATAAAGAATCAGGGTTATATGGAGTATCTGGGGCTTCTTCAGATATGCGTGATATCTTAAAATTAGTAGCAGAAGGTGATGAGCGTGGAACAATCGCGTTTAATTTATATATTAAACGTATCTGCGATTACATTGGATCTTACTTCTTATACTTAGACGGTGTAGATGCTATTGTTTTCACTGCAGGTATTGGAGAAAATTCTATTCCAGTTCGTAAAGCAGTTGTTCAGCGTTTAGGTGCTTTAGGAATTCAATTAGATGAGCAAGCAAATAACGTAATGGGAGAAGAAGCGTTAATTTCAACGGCTGATTCAAAAATCAAAGTGTTTGCGATTCCAACAAATGAAGAGTTAATGATTGCAAAAGATACTTACGCATTTGTTAAGTAATTCATATAAATAACAAAAAGCGAGATTCTATAAAGAATCTCGCTTTTTTTGATAGCTAAGGGATTAAAACGTCAATTTATGTTTAGTTATGTTATAATTTAATCATGATAAACGGGTTAGAGGTGAAATTATGTTAAATGAAATTTGGAGCGAAATCGTCGCTTTTGATAAGATTATTATTCATCGTCACGTTAGTCCGGATCCAGATGCATTAGGATCTCAGTTAGGATTAGCGGCTTTGATTCATGAGAATTATCCAGAGAAATTTGTTAAAACTGTTGGTTTTACTGAGCCATCACTTGCATGGATGGGAGTTATGGATGAGGTGAAGGATGAAGAGTATGAGGGTGCATTGGTTTTTGTAATGGATACTGCCAATTCAGCTCGTATTGATGATGGACGTTTTAAGTTAGGTGCGAAACTTATCAAGCTAGATCATCATCCAGTGGTTGAAGACTATGCGGATCTTAATTATGTAAATACGAATGCAACAGCGACATCAGAAATTGTTGTCAGTTTATTTTTAGCTAATAAAGAACAATATGATTTGAAAATGTCCTTAGAAGCTGCACAACATTTGTATACAGGAATTATTGCAGATAGTGGACGTTTCTTATATGACAATACGACAACAGCCACTTTAGGAGCAGCAAGCTTTTTATATGATTGTGGAATTGATCGTAATAAAATTCATGAATTATTATATCGCCGTCCACTAAATATTGTTCAGGCCCAAGGATTTGTTTTAAGTCAATTTGAAGTGAGTGAAGCAGGTGTTGCTTATTTTAAGATGTCAAAGGATGTTCAAGATTCTTATGGATTAACGACTGGAACACGTTCGGCATTAGTAAATACATTAGCTAATATCGAAGGGATTCGAGTATGGGTATGCTTTTTTGAAAATGAAGATGGGCGTATTCGTGCCAATATTCGATCAAACGGGCCGATTATTAATGAGGTAGCCGCTCGATTTGAAGGTGGAGGTCATCCTAAAGCATCGGGTGCGATAGTCAAAGCATGGGATGATTGTCAAGCATTATTGGATGAACTAGAACAAGTGTGTCATACTTATGTTAAAGAATTAAACTAACGTTTTGATGTATAAAATCTTATGATTTTGGAAAGACTATTGACAATTGCCAATGGTCTTTTTCTATGTTAAAATCGATGCGAACAAATGTTTTTATTTTGAAGAAATGGTAGGGGTTCGAATGGGATTTACACATTTACAGGTACGGTCAGCCTATTCTTTATTAAATAGTTCTATCAAATTAGCTGATTATGTGAGTTTAGCCACTTTAAATCAATTCAAGTCATTGGCTTTAGTCGAAGAAGGGTCGATGCATAGTGCGATAAAGTTTTATATTGCATGTCAAAAAGCAGGGATTAAACCGATTATTGGGATGAGTTTGAAGATTAGAGGTGAAGGTTTTGAAGATGAGTGGACGTTATTAGCTAAAAATAGTAAAGGTTATGAAACTTTATTAAAGTTAGCTTCTTTGACAGCACTAGAAGATGGGGGAGCTGATGTTGAAGAGGTAATCGCACAATCATCAAACTTGATCGTTATTACGAGTGGCGAACGTGGTGTTTTAGTTTCTGCTATTGAGCAGCATCAAGAAGAACGTTTAAATAGATATTATCATCAGTATTTAAAGCGCCTTGAACATCTCTATATTGGACTTTTACGTGTTAATCATCTGACGTATGAAGTCTCTCGCCATCTGATTCATTGGTCTGAAAGGGTTGGACTAAAGACAGTGGCCTTAAACGATGTACGTTATATTAGGAAAGAAGATGCAAAAACTTTAACCTTTTTGAGAGCCATTAAGGAGAATCAATCGATTGGTCAAACTGACATTCAAGATGTGGAGCGATATTTTAAAACGGAAGAGGAGATGCGTGCTTTATTTGCTGATTGTCCGCAGGCCATTGATATGACAGAGGAGATTGTTGCTAGCTGTACAGTAAAGATTCCGTTACATCAGCAATTGTTACCGAAGTTTCCTACGCCTGAGGGAGCCTCTTCTGATAGTTATTTAGAGGCATTATGTTATAAAGGGTTGATGAAACGTTATGGTGATAACCTGTCACCTGTTCATAAAAATCGTTTGAGTTATGAGCTGTCTATCATTAAGGAAATGGGATTTGCTGATTATTTCTTGATTGTTTGGGATTTTATTAAGTATGCGAAGATGAATCAAATTTTTGTTGGCCCGGGTAGGGGGTCTGCTGCTGGATCGATTGTGTCTTACGTTTTAGGAATTACTAATGTCGATCCAATTAAATATAATCTTTTATTTGAACGATTTTTAAATCCTGAACGTATATCCATGCCAGATATTGACATAGATTTTCAAGATAATCGACGTGATGAAGTGATTCAATATGTACAGACTAAGTATGGTTCTAGATGTGTTGTTCAGATTGCGACATTTGGAACATTTCAATCACGTTCCGCTTGGCGTGATTTAGCGCGTATTCATGATGTTGAGACTCAGTTAATTAATAAAGTAGCGGGATATATTTATTCTGGCGTTACATTAAAGGATATTTATGAACAAAGTCGTGAGTTACGAGAGTTCTTTTCAAGTTATCCCAAGCTAGAAGTGATTTATCAAGAAGCAATGAAAATTGAGGGGTTACCTCGTCATACTTCAATTCACGCTGCAGGGGTCATTATTAGTGATCATGATTTAACGGATTATACAGCGATTATGGAAGGACCAACAGGAGTTTACGTGTCGCAATATGAAGCGGAGGATTTAGAAGCGATTGGTCTATTAAAGATGGATTTTTTAGGACTTAAAAATTTAAACATGCTTCAACAAATCATTACATTGATTAAGAAGAAGTCTGATCCAACGTTTGATTTAACGGCTATTGATTTTAATGATGCGAAGACTTACGAGATGATTGCGAAGGGGCAGACAACTGGGGTGTTTCAACTAGAGTCTGAGGGAATGCGTCAAGTTTTAAAGAAAGTTTGTCCAACGTCTTTAGAAGATATTGTGGCATGTAATGCTTTATTTAGACCGGGACCCATGGAGAGTATTCCTCTTTTTGCGGCCCGTAAACATCATGAACAGCCAGTGGATTATTATCACCCGAGTTTACAGGGTATCTTACATAACACTTATGGAATCATTGTTTATCAAGAACAGATTATGCAAATTGCCAATGTCGTTTCTGGCTATACATTAGGAGAAGCTGATGTTTTACGACGCGCAGTTTCGAAAAAGAAAAAGGATGTATTAGAGGAAGAAGAGCGAAAGTTTGTGGCTAAAGCAGTCGAACGAGGTTATCCAATTGAAATTGCCAGTCAACTATATGCTCTTATTTTAAAGTTTGCGAATTATGGATTTAATCGTAGTCATGCCGTAGCATATAGTATGATTGCTTATCAAATGGCATACTTAAAAGCACATTATCCCGCTTATTTTATGAGTGTTGCTTTAACGAATGTCATTGGAAGTGAGCGTCATACTTCACAGTATATTCGTGAAGCTAAGCAATTAAACTTATCTATCTTACCTCCTTCTGTGAATAAGAGTGGTTTGAGTTATCAGATTGAAGAAAATCAAATTCGATTTAGCTTGTTACCGATTAAGCATATTGGTTTGAATTTAGCGCGTCAATTAATTGAGGAACGTGAAGCGGGATTGTTTAAATCGGTATATGACTTTGTTGTTAGGACAAGACGATTTATGAATCAGCGAGCATATGAAGGATTAATTGATGTTGGAGCATTAGATGAGTTTGGATATAATAGAACAACACTACATCATAATTTAGGAGCTATCTTAGATTTTTCAAAGTATGATGGTGGGTTATTCGAGACTGATTTTGAAATTCAAGTTTTACACAAGGATTTATCAAAGCTAGAAATGATGAAGCGTGAGAAAGAATTATTAGGATTTTACTTAAATTCTCATCCGATTCATATGCTAGCAAAAGCTGCCCAGGAAAATGGCTGGTATTATCCAAGTGACATTATGAATATTAATCTATCACAAGCTACTTTTATCGGATTTGTAGAAAGATTTAGAGAAATTAGAGATAAAAAAGGAAAGTTGATGGCATTTATGGATATTACTGATGAACACATGTCATTAACTGTAACGGTTTTCTCAGATGTCTATACAAGTGAGTATAAAAGTCTTTTAGGAAAAGTGATAGCGGTTAACGGAAGAATTAATATGCGAAATAATGAAAAAAATCTCAATCTTAGCAAAATAATAGCGGTTTCATGACGAAAACCGATAGGAAAAAGATTTATAAATATTGAAATTATTGATATAATATGTGAGGAATAATCTTCATTAAATGGATGATGATCAAAATTCTAGTGTGAGGTGAACACTATGGTAAAAAGAATTGGTGTGCTTACTAGTGGTGGAGATGCACCTGGTATGAACGCAGCCATTCGTGCCGTTGTAAGAGCAGGTATTGCTAACAATATTGAAGTATTCGGTATTTACAATGGATATGCTGGTTTAGTTAAAGGCGATATTAAACCATTAACTAATAGTGATGTTGGTGGCATCATTAACCGCGGAGGTACATTCTTAGGTTCAGCACGTCTTCCTGAGTTCAAAAACATTGAAGTTCGTGAACTTGGTGTAGAGCAACTGAAAAAACATGGAATTGAAGCATTAGTTGTTATCGGTGGCGACGGTTCTTATATGGGAGCTAAAAAATTAACTGAGATGGGAATCAACTGTATCGCATTACCAGGTACAATTGATAACGACATCGTAAGTAGTGACTTTACAATTGGATTCGATACTGCTTTAAATACAGTTGTCGATGCAATTGATCGTTTACGTGATACATCAGCATCACATGCTCGTTGTAGTGTTGTTGAAATCATGGGACGTCACTGTGGTGACTTAACTGTTTGGGGAGCTATTGCTAGCGGTGCCGAAGAGTTAATCGTTCCTGAAAAAGGAATCAATATGGATGAAATTGTTGCTCAGATTGAAGAAGGTAAAAAACGTCAAAAGAAACATTTCATCGTTACTTTAGCTGAATTAATGACAGATGCTCATGAATTAGCTAAAGAAATCGAAAAACGCACTGGTGTTGAAACTCGTGCAACTGTTTTAGGACACACTCAACGTGGTGGTGCTCCAACAGCAGCTGACCGTGTTTTAGCAGGTCGTATGGGTGCTTATGCCGTAGATTTATTAATCGAAGGTCAAGGTGGACGTTGTGTGGGAATTCGTGATAACAAATTAACACATTACGATATTTTAGAAGCACTTGATTTACCACGTGTATTCGATGAAACATTATATAACTTAGCTAAACAATTATCTTAATTTGAATGAATTATTGAAGTAAGATTATTGAATATATTTTAAAAGGAGCGTACTAGGATATGAAACAAACTTTCAAAAACACAAAAATGATTTGTACAATTGGTCCTAAATCAGAATCAAAAGAAATGTTATCAAAATTAGTTGATGCAGGAATGAACTGTGTTCGTTGTAACTTCTCTCACGGTGATCATGCAGAGCAAAAAGCTCGTATGGATTTAATCCGTGAAATCAACAAAGAAAAAGGAACTCATGTTGCAGTATTATTAGATACTAAAGGACCTGAAATCCGTACTCACTTATTCGAAAATGGTGGAGTTGACTTAGTTGCTGGTCAAACTGTACGCGTTGCTATGAACGAAGTATTAGGAACAGCTGAAAAATTCTCTATCACTTACCCAGGATTAATCAACGACGTTAAAGTTGGTGGAACAATCTTAGTTGATGATGGATATGTTGAATTAACAGTTAACGAATTAGATCAAGCTAACCAAGAAATCGTATGTACAGTTAAAAACTCTGCATTCATTAAAGACCGTCGTGGAATCAACGTTCCAGGTGCTAAATTAAACATGCCATTCATTTCTGAAAAAGACCGTGCAGACATGATCTTCGGATGTGAAATGCAAGTTGATTACATCGCTGCATCATTCGTTCGTCGTGCAGAAGACGTATTAGCTATCCGTGAAATCTTCGCTGAGCAAGGAAACACTCATACTCAAATCATCGCTAAAATCGAAAACCAAGAAGGTGTTGACAACATGGATTCAATCCTTGAAGTTGTTGACGGAATCATGGTTGCTCGTGGAGATTTAGGGGTAGAAGTACCTGCTGAAGAAGTACCATTAATCCAAAAAGAAATCATTGCTAAATGTAATGCTGCAGGAAAAATCGTTGTAACTGCAACTCAAATGTTAGAGTCTATGCAAAAAAATCCACGTCCTACACGTGCCGAAGTATCTGACGTTGCTAACGCAATCTTCGACGGATCTGATGCAATCATGTTATCAGGAGAGTCTGCTGCAGGACAATATCCATTAGAAGCTGTTGAAACTATGGCTCGTATCGCTCGTCGTACAGAGCAAGCTTTAGATCACCAAGAAATCATCGCTCGCGCTATGGCTTCATCTACACGTAACGTATCTTCAGCTATGGGATTAGCTGTTGCTGATACTGTAGAAGATTTAGGAGCTCAAGCTGTTATCGCTTGTACACAATCAGGAGCTACTGCTCGTGCAATCTCTAAATACCGTCCATCTGCACCAGTTGTTGCTGCAACTTCTTGTGAAAAAACAGCTACATCTTTAGCATTATACTGGGGAGTTCAACCAGTTGTTGTTGCTGAAACATCAAACACTGATGAATTATTAGCTACAGCTGCTAAAGTTGCTGAAGACTTCGCTGGATTAGAAGCTGGAGAAATCGCAGTAGTTACTGCTGGATTACCTGCAGGTGAAGGAAACACTAACTTAATGAAAATTCACGAAGTTAAATAATTAACTTGTGATGATTAAAAGAGGGAATTTTCCCTCTTTTTTTTATAATGAGGTGAACAATGTTAGAGACAACATTATGTTATATCTTTAAAGATGAAAAAGTGTTAATGCTTTATCGTAATAAAAAGGAAAAAGATGTTCATGAAGGGAAATGGAATGGATTGGGTGGAAAAGTAGAGGCTAATGAAACAACACTTGAGTGTGTCATTCGTGAAGTTTTAGAAGAATCTGGGTTAAAGATTATTGAACCTAGTTTAATAGGTGCTTGTTATTATCCAAACTTTAATGGACTAGAAGAAATGATGTATGTTTATGTTGCGAAGCAATATGAAGGTAAAATTTCTGAGTGTGATGAAGGCGAACTGCATTGGATGATGAAGAATGAAATTATGAATTTAAATGTTTGGGAAAGTGACCGTTTGTTTCTTCCATACGTTCTAAATGAGGATTATTTTGTCGCGCAGTTTCAGTATGATGAGTTTGATTTTATTGGGGGAGAGTGTAAAGTAGTTACTCCTTTGATATTAGAAAAGTTTATTGAAAGCAAAAAAAGAACGGTGTGAAGCCGTTCTTTTATATGTGCGCCCGGCATGGG
>NZ_JAMQUU010000086.1:0-6788 GCF_025594975.1 Turicibacter sp. T129
TTTGTATTGACAATTCGTCATCCATAAAAAAAATCTAACGATATCGTTAGACTCTAATTCAATGTTGCTTTCACAACGTAGCGCTCTTTATTCAGACCATAATAAACAAATGGGTAACAAGTCACTAAGGTTAATACACTCTCCTCCGTCGATTCAAAAATATAAGGATCATTAGGAAGTCTAATTGAAATTTCATCAACCGCATAATAAAAAATTCCTTCAACGCTTTCAATGATAATTGGTTCTCCAACTTTAAGATCTTTTAGGGACCATAAAAATTGTTCTCGATGCCCATAAATTAAACAATTTCCTTTCCTACCTGGAAGTAATGAGAGTGGATTGTGAGCTAACCCTTGTTCAAGTTGTTCTTTCTCAACGCCTTCAATTATAATCAAAGACTCTTCTAAAAATTGAGCACGCCCAACAATGGATCCAACATCAGTTACCTTCTTTAAAGTAGCCGTCATTAGATTGGTATCTGGAAACAAAATAAATCCTTGAGCAGGTTGCCACTGTTGCAAATGCTGCTAATTAATATTCATCTTTAATAAATGATAAGAAGGAGTGAGAGTAACTATGAGCAAACTAAAAATTAAGAAAAATAAAATGATGTTATTAGACTTCTTCATGATTTAGGTATCGTACAATAAGAACGCCTAAGCAAGTTAAACTAACACCGAAACTGCTCATAAAGTAGATAGGAGAAAGGCCTGTTGTTGGCATCTTCCGTGCATCAACTACATTAATGGGCTCATGAGGAAACTCTACTTCATATAAATCAATATTAGAAGCATCAATACTCATCACTTGATACTGCTGGGATACTTCATAACCTTCTGTTGATTGTAAGACTTTTAACTCAATAAGACCAGGTGTAACTTCAATCAGTACTTCTCCTTCAGAATTAGTTCGATAAACACCTAACTGTTCTCCATCTGGCGTAAATACTCCAATTAAAACATCAGATAGTCGATTACTTTGGTTGGCTGATTCAAATGCGGATACCTTAATATAACTAATAGCTTCGGGATATGTCTGTGCTTCAACTGAAACCTTTGAAAAAAGACATAAAGTTAATAAGAGATACATGATTTTAACTATTTTTTTCATTCAATCACCTTTTTATATAAAATACTAACAGATTAATGAGCCCTCTTAACTGGACCAGATTTAAAAGACTCAAACCTCCTTAATTACTCTTAATCCTATAAACAATCATCCGTCTATGATTAACGAGAATAATTGTTTCTTATATAGATATAACTATTTTTTACTATTCATCTTAAATTATAACAACTAATCGATTAGAAAATATTTCCTTTTATCTATATCCTCTTCTGTTTATTAAAACATAATATGGTATAATAACCTCAAATTTAAAAAAGGGGGAATCCAACCTATGCTAAATGAAGCATTAATTAAAGATGTATTAGATGAAGCAATGTCATTAGGTGCAGACTTTGCTGAAATCTATGTTGAACAAACAGAATCCCAATCCATTGATATGGTTGGCGGCAAAGTAGATAAAGCCAATCGCGGACAAGATTATGGAGTTGGAATTCGATTATTCCAAGGAACAAATTCAGTGTACGGATATACAAATGATTCATCACGTGAAAACTTGTTAAAAACAGCTCGTGAAATTGCATCAGCTCTTGTAGGTGAGGTCATTAGGAAACCATTAAATCTTATTCGACAAAATATTATTAACCAACATATCATTCAAACGGATTTAAGTGAAATGCCTGCTTCACGACGTGTTGAAAAAATGCGTCAAGTGAGTGACACGATTAAACACTATCACGAATCAATTAGTCAAAGCGCTGTTGCTTTATCTGAAAAAAAACAACATGTCTTAATTGCTAACACAGAAGGAACATTAGTGGAAGATACTCGTGTCTATACTCGCCTTTTCATTCGAGCCGTTGCTTCAAATGGGAAAGAAATGCAAACGGGCGCACATGGTCCTGGGGCTTTACAAGGCTTTGAATTTATCGAAAATCTTGATCTTGATTTTTATGCTAATGATGCTGCTCGTCAAGCGGTAACCATGTTAAATGCAGGCCCTTGTCCAAGTGGAAAAATGCCAGTTGTTATCGATAATGGATTTGGAGGCGTGATTTTCCACGAAGCTTGCGGACATGGTTTAGAGGCAAGTTCTGTTGCAAAAGGGCTATCTGTCTTTGCCAATAAACTAGGTGAACAAGTAGCAAACCCAATTGTGACAGCCATCGATGACGGAACGATTCCAAATGCTTGGGGTTCTTTAAATGTTGATGATGAAGGAACACCAACACAACGTAAAGTATTAATTGAAAATGGGATCTTAAAAAGTTACATGATTGATAAATTAAATGGTCGTCGTATGAAGATGGCATCAACTGGTTCTGGACGTCGTCAAAATTATCGTTTTGCTCCAACCTCACGTATGACCAATACATTTATTGCTGAAGGTCCAAACACACGCGATGAAATTATCGCTAACACGGAGTATGGTCTTTATGCTAAAAGTATGGGGGGCGGTTCAGTTAATCCTGGAACAGGTGACTTTAATTTTGCCGTTAATGAAGGATATATTATTCGTAATGGAAAAATTGCTGAACCCGTTCGTGGTGCAACACTCATTGGTAATGGACCAGCTATTTTACACCAAATTGATATGGTCGGTGAAAACTTAGCACGCGCTCAAGGAATGTGTGGTGCTGCCAGTGGTTCAATTCCAACTGATGTTGGTCAGCCTGCTCTTCGTGTAAAAGAAATTACTGTTGGTGGAGCAAAGGGGGAATAAAAGATGATTAATTTAGATTTATTATTTGAAGCAGGATCAAAAGCAGGCTTAACAGATATGGAAGTTTATGTAGTTAAAAATGATAACTTTTCATGTAAAGTTTTTGAACAAAATGTTGATTCTTACTCTGTTTCAAAAACACAAGGCTTATCGTTTCGTGGGGTTTATGAAGGTAAGATGGGCTATACATATACGGAAAAATGTGATGATTCATCCATCCCATTCATCGTATCTAGCGTCATTGATAATGCCCTGTTAATTGAAAAAGATGAAAATGAAGAATTATATGCTGGAAATGATAACTATGTTTCTTTAAATCTTTATAATGAATCTTTTAATGAAGTCAGTGCATTAGATAAAATTAACTTCTTAAAAGAAGTAGAAAACGAATGTTTTGCTTTAGATTCACGTGTTAAATCCGTAGACTATTGTGCCTTTTCAAATGGAACAACTGAAGTTGCTCTTAAAAATACAAAAGGATTAGATGTCTCAGAACGTCAAAACTTTGCTTATACATATGTTAGTGTTTTAGTTTCTGAAAATGGAGAAAATAAAAACGATGGAGACTTCATCATTAGTACAGATTTTAATGACTACGAACCAAAATCACTGGCTAAAAAAATCGTTTCTGCCGCTCTTTCACAACTTGGAGCAACAAAAGTAAAATCAGGAACATACCCGATTGTTCTAAAAAATTTAGTTGCAGGCTCTATTTTAGAAGCGATGAGTGGTATCTTTTCTGCAGAAGCTGTTTTAAAAGACTTATCCCGATTAAAAGATAAAGTTGGAACATCTATCGCTAACCCACTGATCACGATTATTGATGATCCACATTTAGAAAATGGAATGGGAAGTTCATCATTCGATGGTGAAGGTGTGGCAACATTTGCAAAAGAAGTTATCACTAAAGGAATTCTTAATACTTACTTACATTCCTTAACAACAGCTAAAACATTTAATGTTCAGCCAACAGGAAACGCTTCGCGTGCTAGTTTTAAAAGTTCTGTCAATATTTCACCAAGTAATATGTATATTAAACCACAACAAACAAGCTTTGATGAAATCCTTCAACAAGTATCAAATGGAATTTATGTGACGGATGTTCAAGGATTACATGCAGGTTTAAATGCAATTTCAGGAGATTTCTCACTATCAGCTAGTGGATTTTTAATTGAAGATGGAAAAGTAACAAAACCAGTTCACGAAATGACGATTGCTGGTAACTTCTTTGATGTACTCAATCACATCGTCGGTGTTGGTAATGACCTTGACTTTGGTCCTTCAAATGTAGGTTCTCCAACCCTTTGGATTGAATCATTAGCGGTAGCTGGTGAATAGGAGTTACTAAAATGAAGAACCGACTCTATAATTTGATATTTCCCATTTGGATGCTGATCTTTATTCCTATGACATGGCTGATTGTTTTACCAGCTAATTTCCTCATTGATAGTCTCATCCTACTTCTTTCACTTTTTCTATTCGTTAAATCAAACTATTGGATGATTTACAAACAAACTATCCTAAAGATTTGGGGATTTGGTTTTTTATCCGACTTCATTGGTGCTCTCATTCTATTTAGTATCTATTTAAGTGATTTTTTTATCCAAAACAGTGTCATCTCTAATTGGTGGTACGATAATGTCTTTTATCCAGTTTCATATGATCCATTCAGTTCAATTTTTAGCATCATTTGGTGCTCGATTGCCGTTTTAGTTTCTGGAATCTGTATTTATGAATTCAATTACCGTGTTAGTTTTAAACAGTTATCATTAGAACCAAAAACAAAAAAGAAAATGGCATTATTACTTGCCATTTGTACTGCACCTTACTTATTTTTAGTACCAACCGCACTATTTTTCTAATAAAAAAAATCGTAGATTTCTCTACGATTTTTTTATTACTTTTCTTTCATATAGTGAATATAAAACAATTGCAATAATACTGAAGAATACTGGTCCCGCCATCATCCATAACGTTTTATCATAATCTCCTGTAGTTAATGGTTCCACAATTGAAAATACATTCGCAAATCCAACAACGGCTGTTACAATATAAGCAACAACGATTGCTACTGTTTTACTTTTATAAATTACAAATGGTTTTTTGATTTCATCTTTTCGTTTAAACGAAATGAATGCAATTGAAATAAATAAATAAGGAATGGTCATCGCAACATTCGTCATTAACACTAATTTGTCAAAGAATTTAGCGGCTGACTCCCCCCCAAATGAAACAAGTAGAATTAAAATAATCGCAATAATCGCTTGAACTTTCATTGCATTAACAGGTAATCCATTTTTGGTTTTCGTTAATGATTCTGGCCAAATTCTCTTTGGTGTTCCTTCAATTAATTGTTTCAATGGACTATATGATAACGTCATAAATGCTCCGCTTAATGCTAAGAACATTGACAATCCTACAAAACGAGCTACCCAAGAACCTATTTGAAGTGAAAGTTGTTCACTTAAACCAAGAGCATGACCTAACTCATAACCAAGATTTTGCATAATAATATATGCTACATTCCCTGTATTTACACCAGAACCTGATAAAACGCTAGTCCAATTTGTAAAGATACCGATCATAAAAATTCCAATGATATAACCTAACGAAATAATTCCCGCTGCAATTAACAGCCCTTTAGGAAATGTTTTAACGGGATTCTCCGTTTGATCGACTAATCCACCAACAACTTCTGTTCCACCAAATGCAAAAATAGCAAATGTTAAAAATGATAGTGTAGCGACAACACTTTGATAATTTCCGTTTGGTGACTTTGTAAAGGCATGCGTAACATCTGCTATTGGTTGAGCTAATTGACCTTTGTTTAAAATTAAAATTAGGATTCCACCGATTAATAGTACAATATTTAATAAAGCAACGGCTGAGCCACCAATTGATGTTACCTTTTTAATGCTTTCTAATCCGCGAGAAATTAAAACAAAAACAAGGATTAGCCAAGCCACTCCTAAAAGTCCTAGAACTTGTGTACTTGAAAGTCCAAATACACCCCATTGACTTGTTGTATCATGTCCAAAAATCATGTTTGATAATGGAATCCAAATGGTTGAAGCAACGTTCACCATCCAAATCACATAAGAAGCATACCACATAAAAATCCCAATAAATGCGTAGCGTGGTCCTACCGACTTCTCCATCCATGAGTAGATTCCACCCTTTTCATTTTTAAACGCGGCTCCAAATTCTGCAATCATGAAGGCAAATGGAATAAAATAAGTAATTGCTGCAATGATATACCAAGGAATAGCCGCATATCCCATTAAAAAGAATCCACGTGGCATATTCGCAAATCCAAAAACAGATGTAAAGATCATCAAGATTAATGATACTAATGTTAGTTTTCCTGTTGCACTTTTCGTCATTCTTTAACCTCTCTCACTAATAAAATAAACTTTACTTAATTTTTTCTCAAAACAATATTTAATTTTCTTTCTTAACATTCCCAATAGTTATACTTTTATTCATACCAATTTAACTCGAATTCTGTCAACAATTATAAAGTTTTTTTCGTCTTTTTTCCCTCTTTTTATTAAAAAGAATACGTTAAACTATTACTGTAATCGTTAACAGATATAGTTATAAAGGAGCTAAAATGATGCTAGAACCCAAACCAATTTTTAAACCTTATCAATTTGTTCAACAAATTGAATTTAAAAACAAAGATATTCATCGTCATGATTTAGGCTTAGATTATTTTGGATTTATTAAAACATCTCATGTGATTGAACGAACAATGATTGAGTATGAAATCGTCTTTGCCTCTTCAAATGAACATAGAGTATTAGAATATTCATTACGTCCACTATCAGATGATGAGATCGAAAGTCGCTTAGAACAGATTTTAAAATCGCCTGAGAAGTACCAAACATTCATTGATACTCTTCAGAGTGAACTAAACTTACAACTAGATTACCCTAATCTATTCTGCACTCAATCGCTCCCTCTTGAAATGGCACTCGAATCGAGTAGGAGATAATTA
>NZ_JAMQUU010000087.1:0-5085 GCF_025594975.1 Turicibacter sp. T129
GCTTAATCCCTCACGATTACAGGTATAAAATTTCTTCACCCACACCAGTTGACAAAGAGCCAAAAAAACTCCAGTGATAAAATAAATCCTCACTGGAGTATATGATACATTGCCCGCTTCAATTAATTAAATTAGAAATGATAAATTCTTGAATATTTTTCATTTAAATAATCTAGGAAATATTGTGGATTCAATGGTTCCCCTGTCACACGTTCGACTAACTCAGCTGGCGTATAGAGATTTCCTTGTTCATGAACATTCGTTTTCAACCAGTTAAAGATTTCTGTTAAATCCCCCGCTTCAATCTGCTCAGTGACATTTGGAATATCTTTTTTCATTTGATGATAAAATTGAGCACCATATAAATTCCCTAAAGCGTAACTCGGGAAGTACCCAATTAAAGCTTCCGACCAATGAACATCCTGCATTAACCCTTCTGAATCATTCGGCGGTGTGATTCCTAAATACTCTTCGTATTTTTGATTCCAAAGTGCTGGTAACTCATCTACACTTACTGCACCACTAACCATGAGCTTCTCGATTTCGTAACGAATAATCACATGTAACGAATACGTCACTTCATCCGCTTCTGTACGAACAAGTGATGGTGTCACTTTATTAACAATTCGGTAAAAGTCTTCTAACGAAATCTCTTGATACTCAGGGAAGATTTTTTGTAACTTTGGATAAAACGCACGCCAAAATGAAAGGCTACGGCCGATTATATTTTCATAGAATCGAGACTGCGATTCATGAATCCCCATCGATGGTGCTTCATCTATTCCATACTCCGCTAACTGATGGGGCATATTTTGATCATAAATCGCGTGTCCCCCTTCATGAACTGAACTAAAAATCGCACTTTCGATACTTTCTTCATAATAATGTGTCGTAATACGAACATCCTTGGGTCCTAAAGATGTGGTAAACGGATGTTCCGTCTCATCCACACGTCCTGATTCTTTATAATCATACCCCATCGCATCTAAAAGCATCAGGGATAACTGCTCCTGACGACCTTTATCAAATTCCCCTTTTGGATGATGAGGTTCATCTTGCTTCGCTTTCATGATTTTATCTAACAACGCTACTAATCCATCTCGAAGTGGTGGGAAGATACGATCTAACTCTTCGACCGTCATTCCTTTTTCAAAATCATCTAAGAAAGCATTATAAATATGCCCTTCATACCCTACACATTCAGCTTGTTTTACGGCAAGATCAATCACCTGTTTTAAGTACGGTTTAAAAATCTCATAATTTTGTTGTTCTTTTGCTTTTTTCCAATATTGACTTCCTTTTGAGGTCGCAATTGTTAGTTCACGCTGTAAAGATTCAGGAATTTTTTTATTTTTTTCATAAGAATCTTTAAAGTTTTCCACTAGCTTCGTCTCATGTTGAGTGAGACTTGTTTCACTACTAAGCGCCTCTAAAGCCTCTCCAATACGAGAATCCGTTGCTAATTGATGATATTGTGTCGATAAATACCCCATCACTTCACTTCGATAATCAATGGCCTGACTAGGTGCCATAACTTCCATATCCCATGATACGATGCTTAACGTTGAACCTAGATAATTCATCGTTTTTAATTGTTCTTTTAAAAAATTTAATGCTTCTTCTTTATTCATGACATACTCCTCCTTTTTTAGGCTTCTACGTGATAGCTTACCACATTTTAGGAGTATTAAACTAGATTTAACTAACGATTATCTACCTTTTCTGGATATAAATCATGATTCATTAAGCGATAGTTTGCCATTTGTTCGTATTTCGTTCCTGGGCGACCGTAGTTACAATACGGATCGATACTGATTCCCCCACGTGGAGTGAATTTCCCCCAAACTTCAATATATTTTGGATCCATTAACTTTACTAAATCTTTCATGATAATATTCATGCAATCCTCATGAAAATCACCATGATTACGGAAACTAAATAAATATAACTTTAATGACTTACTTTCTACCATTTTCTCTCCTGGAATATACGAGATATAGATGGTTGCAAAGTCAGGCTGTCCGGTAATTGGACAAAGACTTGTGAATTCCGGACAATTAAATTTCACAAAATAATCGTTATTTGGATGTTTATTCTCAAACACCTCTAAAATAGTTGGATCATACGAATATTGATAAGTTGTTCCTTGATTCCCTAGTAACGTAATGTCTTTTAACTCTTCTTTTGTTCGTCCTGCCATGTTATTTTCCCTCTCCTTTTCGTGCTAAATACGTCTCAAGTCCTCGTTGTCTAAGTTCACAAGCTGGACATGTTCCACACCCATTTCCTTTAATTCCACGATAGCATGTTAAAGTATGCTCACGAACATACTCAAACTTCCCAAGCTGATCAGCTAGCTCCCACGTCTGTGCTTTATCTAACCACATCAACGGTGTATGAATGACAAAATCATAATCCATACTCAAATTAAGCGTCACATTCAATGATTTAATAAACATATCTCGACAATCTGGATAACCAGAAAAATCTGTTTCACAAACGCCTGTGATGATATGTTTTGCGCCTTTAACTTTAGCTAAAACGCCCGCAAAGCTTAAAAATAACAAATTTCGCCCTTCAACAAACGTCGAAGGCAACCCGCCATTTTCTCCTGTCTTAATGTCAATATCTTGACGTGTCAACGCATTCGGCGCTAATTGGTTTAATAATGACATATCTAATAGATGATGTTCAATTTCGAACTCTTCACAAATTCGTTTAGCGCAATCTAACTCCGCCAGGTGACGTTGATTATAATCGAAGGTAACAGCAATCACTTCTTCAAATTGCTTCATCGCCCAAAATAAACACGTTGTCGAATCTTGCCCTCCACTAAAGACCACGACCGCTTTTTGATTCATTTCTCTCACTCCCTATTTCATTAACATTAATAATTCTTGCCTTAAATCTGAATCCTGATTGATTCGTTCGCCTCGGTAAGTCACCGTTGTCGTTAACGTTCCTGGCTTTTTAATTCCTCTTGACGTCATACAACTATGCTCACCATGAATCATAACAATGATGGCGTCACTTTCTGTTATTTTTTCAACAATCTCGGCAATTTCCTCACCAATACGTTCTTGAAGTTGTAAGCGTCGTCCGACCATATCAGCAATACGTGCGATCTTACTTAATCCAATCATTTTTTCTTTCGGTAAATAAGCGACACTAACTTTCATGTTGTACATTAACGCTAGGTGATGTTCACAGTAACTAAAAATTGGAATATCACGAACGATCACACAGCGATTAGATGATTGCTCAACCATGTCCTCTTCATCAAAGGTCGTTCCAAATAACTGCGCAATTTCATCGTTACTCAACGTCATTCCGGCAAATACTTCTTCATACATTTTAGCCACACGCTTCGGAGTGTCTCTCAATCCCTCACGGTCAGGATCATCCCCTAAGGCGATTAAAATTTCTCTAATGCAACTCGAAATTTTTTCAATATCAATCTGACGTTTCATCTTAAACTCCTCTCATTTCTTTTGGCCAAATATATTTATGAAGTTGCAATTGCAAACGAACGTCATTTAATTGATGCTCTTTCATAAATTCAACGATTTTTGATGGTTCAATGAACTCAGTGACGGGACTCAAATAGACGCGACATTTTTTTGTTAAATGATAACTTTTAATAATCGATAAGGCCATATGTAAATCTTCATAACCAGCAACGACAAACTTATAAACATCTTGCTGATCAACGACATTTAAATTTTGATGACACATTTGCGCACTCATCTTACTAGTAGGACATTTATAATCCAAAATAAAATGAATATTAGAATTTTTATACCTTTCCTTTAACCCCGTAATATCGATTGATCCATTACTTTCAACATGGATACTCAGCGCCTCATCCTCAGCTAGTGCATCCAATAACCATTCGATATTTGGCTGAATGAGTGGCTCACCACCGGTCAAAGTCACATTTTTAGTTCCTGCTTTTTTAATCAACTCATAGATTTCTTTCGTACTCATCTTAGTGATACAAGCTGTCCCATCCCACGAATAGGTTGTATCACACCATATACATTTTAAATTGCAACTTGAAAAACGAATAAACGTGGCTAACTCTCCTGATGTGGGCCCTTCCCCATCAATCGAGACAAACGTTTCAATGACATTAAACATTAATCTTCCTCCGTATAAATACAACTATTCGTTGGCGTTTCAAATAACTCAACCTCTGTTACTCGTACCCCTCGTTTTTTAATCTCGTTAAAAATATGACGCGACATTTCTTCAGCTGTTGGTCGATAAGGAACAAATAAAATCTCAAACACTTTCCCTGATTCATTTAATTTTTCCACCACTCGCTTTCCTTCTTCATTTTCCTCAATGACTAATTTATGATCAAATAAATCATGAACTTCTTTTAACACAGCTTTTACTTCCGAAAAATCATCTACCATTCCGCGTAATTGACCGCTTTCATGTAAAGTTTGGCTAGACACTTTAACAACTAATCGATAACGGTGACCGTGGATATTCTTACATTTCCCAACATATCCACTTAAATAATGGGCCATATCAAATTGAATTTCACTTTTGAGTGTAAACATAACATTCTCCCCTTAATTTTAAAAAAGCTTCTTTTTGTATGAAAAACTAGACATACAAAAAGAAGCTTTTATTTCTATGATAGCAATAAAAAAGGGCGCACAAAGGCGCCCATAGTTTCTTATCTATACGAGCCTAGTTTTGTTTAAAGACAGGATGGTCTGAATGAACTGTCTATTTAAATTAACAACCTATTTATACCATTAATATTAATTTTTTACAAGTAATAATTCGAGTTTTTCTTCATTTCAAAATACCGTGACATAAAAAAAGGAGGTTCTTTCGAACCTCAAAACAGGGGATGATTTATAAATATTGGGATGAAAAGAGAGAATATTACGAAGTTTTTGGGGGAACTTCGTAAATATAAATTAGGGTAGTGTCTTGTTCTTCAAGACATTTATCATTATGCCACATAACTCCCACTATTTTGTGTTCTTTTTGTGTTAAATGTCGGATTTTGATATTTTTTTGTTGTGCTTATCTTTTTTCAAAGACGAATTGTCAATACAAATG